>JAHFOH010000010.1:5862-19518 GCA_023266955.1 Nitrososphaerota archaeon | reverse complement strand
TACGAGGTATACTAAGGGACCTTAGCTTCAACCTTAGTGGTCACAAACTTCATGCCGTCTTCTGGCCCAACATGGCGCCACCCGGCAAAGGTGGAGGAACGCCTGGAGGAACCATAGCAGATCAGATAAACAAGGACTTTGGGAGCTTAGACAGCTTCAAGAAGCAATTCGGCGATGCTGCGAAGAACGTAGAGGGCGCGGGTTGGGCTGTCCTCACATACGACGGTGAGTCGGGCTCACTAATTATCTACCAAGTCGAAAAACAAAACTTCATGCACCCACCTAGCCTACCACTCCTCTTAACCCTCGACGTATGGGAACATGCATACTACATCGACTATCTGAACGACAGAGCCAAGTATGTGGACGAGTGGTGGAAGGTAGCAAACTGGGACGACGTGGCAGCTAGATTCGACAGAGTAAGAAAGTAAAACCCCATCCACTTTTTTCTTCAGAGAGCGGCCAAACTTGAGAGACCGGTTATACTTGTCAGGCTTTAGGTCCTTTCGTCTTGTTTTGTCTTGTAAAATTTGATAAGGTTGAGAACTGCAGCCTGATAAACCTCTATGGAAACAAGATAGTCATCTGCACTGATACGCTCATCCGTAGTATGTGAAAGGTGCGAGTCTCCAGGACCGTACGTTGTGACTGGAACTTTCAGCGCACGCCCGAGAACGTTCATGTCTCCCGTGCCAGTCTTTCTCAACAGTCTTGGTGTTTTGCGCCTGACTTGGAGAATGGCGCGAACCATGGCTCTGACTGCTGCAGATGCCTTATCGACTTCGAAAGGCTCGGTAATGTCTTTCACCTGAACTCGTAGATTTATCTCATCAGATCGGTATCTCTGTATCAATCTTTCTAACTCAGAGAGTAAACTGGCGGATGAAATAGTGGAAGGCACTCGCACATCAACCCTTGCCGAACATTTGCCGGGTACAACGTTATGAGCCGTGCCTCCCGAGATCTGAGTGAGGCATGTGGTGACCGAGTGGTACGCATCTCCTTTTACCTTCATTGTTTGGGAATATTCCTCAATCGCGTTATAGACGCGCATAAGTTCAGTCACTGCGTTTCTTGTGCGCCATGGTGCGCTCGCATGGGCAGGGGCGGTTTCGCAAGAGAGGCTTAGATCTATGCTCCCCTTGTAACCTATCGTGATATTGTCAACTCCACTGGGCTCTCCGAAAATGGCATAATCTACTCTGGGTTTGCTTCGCACAAAATGCTTGATTCCAGTACCGTTACCTTCCTCATCTACCAGAGCGCCCACGACCACTTTCCCTTTCATCCTGGAATCAGATAGCTTATGAGCGGCCATAATCATCGCCGCCAAAGCCGATTTCGCGTCAACAGCTCCTCTTCCATAGATCAACCTACCAGTAATCTTTACAGGTCTCCATCCTGGAATAGTGTCCATGTGTCCAGCAAGAAGAATAGTGGGTTCTCCAGAACCCACTTCTCCGAACACATTGTTCACTTCGTCTATTCTGACATGATGAAAGCCTAACTCTTTCATACCATTGGCGATAAGCTGGCTGAGTCTTTCCTCCTTTCCTGGAGGGCTGTATATCTTCAGAATTTCCTCTAAGAAGGAGATTTCGAATCTCTTCTGCTTACCCATCTATTTGGATCTCTGAAGAAGATGCTCTATTATCAAGCCTTGAATGTCGACGCCTGTAGCTGGAACCGTGTTCTTGAACTCGATTGTGTTGTTGACTTCATGCACGACAAGACCCTCTGGACTCTCCATAATGTCCACTCCATAGATCCCGTCTCCTATAGCCCTAGCCGCCTTAAGCGAGATATCTTCAAGCTCTTTGTCGATGGTGCAGTTCTCTGCCTTCCCTCCCCTAGCTGTGTTGGTGCGAAAATCAGACGATTGAGAGATTCTGTAGATAGCGGCTACAACTCTATCTCCTATTACGAAAGATCTAATGTCTCTGGGAGGTCTGTTCACCTTCTCCTGAAGATAGTAGACTCTGTAGAGTGGAAACATCTGCTCCCTGTGCTCAAAGACCGATACTGCTGAGTCTCGATCGTTAAGGAGGCTAACCAATCTTCCCCAGCTCCCTACGGTTGGTTTTAGGACAGCTGGGTATCCTAGCTCATCAAGAGCGTCCAAAGAAGCCTCAGGAGTGAATGAAAGCATGGTCCGCGGCACAGGCAACTGTGCCTTAATCAAAGCTAGTGTGGTGAACAGCTTGTTTCCCGCAATCAGTGTTGAATGAAAATCGTTAACAACGTCAATTCCCTTGGACTCCAATAACCCTGCTAGATGTAGACCACGAAAATAGCTCACACATCTTTGGAGTGTTATATCTCCAATTTCTTCTAAATGATCTTTCGAAAGGTCGAAGTGGAGTCGCCTACAGTTAATGAGTTTGAGATCTACTCCCTTTCTCTTAGCAGCTTGGTAGATGGCCTTCTCTTCCCATCTCACCAAATCGTAAAGCATTGAAATGCTTGTAAAAACTCAGTCACCTTTTCTGATCGTCGACTGGATCTCTCTGAATTTGCTCTTGGAGTTTTATCATTTCTCTCTCCATATTTTCGTCGAATGTTAACTCGAAGAGATCTCCTTTCATTAGCCTCTTGAAGCCTCTAGCAAGTTTTCTAGCATCCTCTTCTCCCAAATCGAGACCCAGCGTCCTCAAAAGAAACAATGCCCCACTCTTCCCGACCAGCTCCCCGAAGACCAGTCGTCTTCTATTCCCAACCGTCGCAGGTGGGACGATTTCATAGGTGGATGGCTCTCTTATCACCCCGACCAAATGAGTTCCTGCCTTATGTTTGTAGGCGTTATCCCCGACTAGAGGTTTGGAAGGGGGGATGTTCAGTCCCGTGTACTGTCGAACCATTTCAGAGAGTTCGCGTAGCATCTCGAGTTTAAGGTTCAACCTCATTTTGTAGGCTATTGTAAGGGCGGTCGAAACTTCTGCCAGTGAAGCTATGCCTACTCGCTCGCCTAAGCCGTCTACAGTAGTGTGTATCTGACTGGCTCCAGCCTCCAAACCAGCTAGGGAATTCGCTAAAGCGAGTCCCAAGTCATTGTGGCAATGCACATCGATCGGAATATCCACTACGTCCTTGACGATCCTAACCAAATTGTACATCCCACTCGGTAGCATTGTCCCTACAGTGTCAGGGATGCTGATCCTGTCAACTCCAACCTCGCTTACCCTTTTCGCTACCTCTTGCAGGAATTTCGGGTCAGCTCTGCTTGCATCTTCTAGCGTAAATCTCATCCTTAGACCATGAGCTTTAGCGTATTCTGCGGTCTTAACGGCCCTTTCTACGGCAACTTCACGGGAGACTTTGAGTTTGTGTTTAAGGTGAATATCTGATACCGAGTGGTAAGCTGCGATGGACGAAGCGCCGCATCCTAAGGCTACATCGACATCTTCAGGTAAGGCTCGAACATGCGCCACTATCTCGGCTTTGAAACCTTGCTTGGTCATCGTTTTGCATGCCTCCCTGTGTTGATTGGATATTATGGGACTGATTTCGATTGCATCTACTCCAAAGTAATCCAAGGCCCAAGCGATCTGGAGCCTCTGGCTGTTCGTGAAAGATACTCCTGGAGATTGTTCGCCCTCTCTAAGAGTTGAATCCAAAATCCGAACTCTTTCACTAGAGTTCATGCGTCCTCCCATATCTGACTCATCAAACGATTCTAAGAGTGAACTGCGAGGCTTCGGACCTCTCCCTACTCGCCCCAGTCCTCGCCCTCTACTTCTGCCGGATTGAGCGAGAAAGTGCCATTCTCTCCAACTACCAACTCATAAGAGGCACCGCAATCTCCACAGCTTACAATCTCGCCTTCCATTGGATCATTAGGCACGACTACTGGGCCTTCGCAATCTTGGCACTTTAGGGTTTCGTTTCTCGTCATCCTGCTGCTCTAAGCAGACCATAGGGTTCACTATTTAACGGTTTTCGTACCTCGATTAACGAAGAGCGTTCAAAACAATCATAGTATTCGTATTAGATACTCCTTTGGTCTTTCTGATTTCTTCGACAGCTCTGTTTACCTCCGTTATGGATTGACCGGACATGACTGTCGCTATATCGTACTCCCCAGTGACTTCGTAGACGATTTCGACGCCACCTATTGCTCTGAGTCTCTGTGAAACCTCGGAAGTAGGAACCGAGGGGTTCACTGAAACCAGAGTGATTGCTTTTGTCACCTGACCTACGTCAGCTTCGACAGTGAATCTCTTGATCGCACCGGAAGCAAGAAGATTCTTTACCCTTCTTCGAACCGCGGCTTCGGAAAGACCTACCTTTTTCGCAATGTGAATGAAGGATGTCCTTGCGTCCCCCTTTAGGATTTGAAGGATCTTCCGATCGATCTCATCCAAGCTACGCTTCATTATGTAAGCGTATGATCGTTCTAAAATGCTTATCGAAATTCGATACTCGTGTTTCGTTTTTCGTAGCTAATGATCTCTAATGAGCGGTAGGGATTGCTTAAGGACGGAAATCACCTTCTGCATCTGCTCCTCCTGAATAACTAGTGGAGGTAAGAATCTGATAATATTTTTTCCCGAATACAGCAGTATCACACCTCTTTCTAGGCACTTTTGAAGAATCTCTCTAATTTCGAAGCGCATTTCCATTCCAATCATCAGTCCGAGACCTCGCACCTCTCTAACAGCTTCATGATCTCCTCGGATTTTCTCTAGCTCCCCGTGTAGAATCGCTCCTTTCTTTTCAGCGGCAGACGGTAGGTTATTGTCAACGATGTAGTCTATCGCTGCAGACGCGGCAGCACAAGCTAAGGGGTTACCGCCAAACGTGCTCGTATGCTCGCCAACCTTCAGCGATGACATGACTTCTTTACTCGAGATCGCAGCTCCAATTGGAATACCACCAGCCATACCTTTAGCAACGGTCATAATATCCGGCTCTACTCCCCAGTGTTCTGCAGCCCACATCTTGCCCGTCCTACCGAATCCTGTTTGAATTTCGTCGAAGATGAGAAGGATATCATTCTCATCGCAAATCTCTCTGAGAGTTTTGAGGAAGCTAGGCGGTGGAATGTGCACCCCACTCTCGCCCTGCACTGGTTCTACAATTATCGCCGCTGTGTCCTTGTTTATTGCGTCTTTCACACTCTCCATGTCTCCAAACCGAGAGAATTTTACTCTTGGTAGAAGGGGCTCAAAGGGCTCTCGATACTTTTTGTTCCAGGTTAGAGATACAGCGCCTATCGTCTTTCCGTGAAAACTTCCCGTGAAAGCCACAATCTCTTTCTTGCCAGCATGTTTCCGTGCTACCTTGATAGCGAATTCATTCGCCTCTGCTCCGCTATTACAAAGATATGCGACATCAAGACCTTGTGGCGTTATCCTTGATAGTTTCTCAAGCAACTCAGCCCTTGCAGAGTTGAAGAAAGACCCATGGCATGTGATGAGCTTCTCTGACTGATTCTTCACAGCAGATACTACTTTGGAGTTGCAGTGGCCCACAAGAGCGACTCCGTAGCCACCCATACAATCGATGTACTCCTTACCATTAATGTCCCAAACTAAAGCTCCGGCTCCTTTCTCAATTACCACAGGCATCTTTTGGTATACCCCAGCGGAGTGTCTTGACTCCAGGTCGACTATGGAATCTTCATTCATTCGAAATCACTGTGCAATTCTCTTCCGCAATTGCTTTTGTCACAGGGTTTTCCACCATCCCTGATGCTATGACAGCCCTCTTAACCCCCATACTTAGAGCTTCGATGCACGCGAGCAGCTTCTTCTCCATTCCGAAACCTACTTCCTTCATCATTTTTTTCGCAGCCTGAGACCTCATCTTTCGCACCAACTTATCGCCCAGCAGCACACCAGCTACATCAGTCAGCAGTATCAGGTTCTCTGCACCGAGAGCGCCAGCTACATGCGCCGCTGCCCTATCGGCGTCTACGTTGAGAAATTCAAATCCGTCTCCCAAGGCTACTGGTGCTATCACTGGCACGTAGCCTTTCTGCATCAACGTGAGAAGAAGCTCTCTGTTCACGCTTTTGATTTGACCCGTGTAGCCACCCTCTATAGCCCTTTTTCTTCCCCTCTCGTCAACCACTATCAGCTTTTTCTTGCGCACTGCGCGGATAATCGCTCCATCTAGGCCCGAAAGCCCTATGGCTGAGAGTCCGCCTTTTTGAAGAGAAGAGACCAATTCTTTGTTAGTCTTCCCACACATGACCATCGTGTAGATGCCGGCTGTTTCCTTGTCAGTGAATCGACTCCTGATTCCTTCAGGAGATACGACAAAGCTCTGAGGTTTGCCCAGCTTTTCCGCTATCGCAGTCACATCATCTCCGCCGCCATGCACTATTACAAAGCTTGCACGTGCGCTGGCGCTCTTTAGGTCAGAGACAAGGGAGGGATGAGCCTGCTCTACAACATCCCCTCCCAGCTTGAGGGTGATTGTCATCAGCCTTTCAAACTGGATGTATGGCTGGGCTTCTCAGACCAGAGGTTTCATCTAGACCAAACATAATGTTCATGCATTGAACCGCAGATCCAGCTGCACCCTTCATCAGGTTGTCCGAAGCAGAAAGCAAAACCAATCTCTCAGCATGGTTGTCGATTTCGAAACCAATATCGCAAAAGTTCGATCCTATGACGAATTTTGGGTCTGGAAATTTATGTATGCCCTTGACATCCCGAATGAGGCGTATGAAAGGTGATGAACTGTAGAATTTCCTGAACATTTTCCAGAGATCTTGAATCTCGATGCCCTTGCTTAGGAAAGTGTGACATGTACACAAGATGCCTCTTACCATTCCAACCGCGTGTGCTGAAAGTGATATCCTCACGCTATTCCCTGTGAGAAGACTGAGTTCCTGTTCGATCTCAACTGTGTGTCTATGTCCGGCCGGCTTGTAGGGACGAACTACGCCAGCTCTTTCGGCGTGATGAGTGGCAATAGTAGGTTTCTCACCGGCTCCTGAAGAGCCTATCTTAGCGTCAACGACTATGTGGGCATTTTCTATCAGACCTGACTGTACTACTGGTGCAAGCGCTAAGATGGCGGTTACAGCCATGCAGCCTGGGCATGCAACGAGCTGTGAGTTCTTTATCTGGTCATGATGAAGTTCTGGCACTCCGTAGACGAATTTGGGTAGGAGATCGGGGTGAAGATGAGTGTACCCATACCAGCGATTGTAATCTTCCGGATTCTTCAACCTGAAGTCAGCACTCAAATCAACGATCTTCACTCCAGTTTGAGCCAGTTGAGGAATGATCTTCACTGATTCTCCATGCGGCAAGGCTACGAAGACGAAATCGCAATCCTCCTGGATCGAAATTTTGTGATCCTCGAACTGAAGGGTCGTTAGCCCCCGGAGATTAGGATGAATCCTGTAGACGTATTCTCCTGCGTAACGCCTCGAGGTAGCGAAAGAAAGCTGGGCGTTAGGATGCCCGATGAGGATTCGCAGGAGTTCTCCTCCGACATAACCTGAGGCTCCGATGATTCCTACCTTCAACTTCTTTCACTTCTTCAGCTTAGTTAGCGCATAATCCAAGATAGCTCCGGGTATGTCAACAGTAGTTGCAGACGAGGCTCCCCTAAATTCAACAGTGGTATTGATTTCGTTGACCAGAAACCCATTTTCACTCTCCATTACGTCGACCCCTAACACTCCGCCTCCTACCGCATCTGCAGCCTTGTGCACGATTTCCTCAAATTCACTAGTCATCGAATAGGGAGATGTGGTTGCTCCCCGGGCAACGTTAGTACGCCACTCTCCTGGCGAAGAGTTTCTGTATACTGCCGCAATGATTCTATCTCCATTGACTATAGCTCTGATGTCTCTAGGAGGACGCTTCACCATCTCTTGAATGTAGTAGATTTGGCTGTAGGAATCGTTGGTCTGCTGCCAGACACCTAGGATGTCCCTTGCAGACTCCTCGTCTCTCAGTCTCGTGACCAAGCGTCCCCAGCTTCCTATTACAGGCTTCAGGACAACAGGAAAACCAAGATCATTACAGGCTCTAAGCGCTGAATCCCCATCAAATGAGATTGAAGTTCTGGGTGTCGGGACGCCCGCTTTCTCTAATGCAAGAGTAGTGAAGAACTTGTTACTGCATGCCTCGGAAACTCTGAATGGATTGATAACTTCGATACCGTCAGCCTCTAGGAACGCTGTGAGATGAAGCCCCCTAACGTGACTCACGCATCTTTGTAACACGACTTGTCCGAATGTCTCTTCTGATTTCTCGACGTCTGCGTCCACTCTGAGTATGAGGTTCTTAGCGTCAAGAATTTTGAGTGGAATATCCCTTGATCTAGCTGCCGCTACTAGGACTTTTTCTTCCCATCGGACTCTATCGTAAAGCAGACCCAGAGCTAATCCCAAAATTTCTCCTTATTCTCCCCAGTCTTCTTTGATGGCTTCAGCAGCCTTGAAAGTCACCGTATTCGACTGAACACTCGCCACTTCGTAATCTGAACCACAGTCTGGGCAACTCAAGATTTCACCGACCATCACATCTTCGGGGACAGAAATCTCACCTTCGCATTCCACGCACTTCTCTTTCAGGCGATTTCACCTCCTTTCAGCTTACTTATCGAGGCCTTCAGCCTGGATTCGGCGTTCTTGAGCAGAAGTTTCTTCCTGCTTGTCCAAGCTCTGTGTTTATCGAGCAGCTTCTTCCCCGCGATAATCATAGCGAGCACACTTTTGGGATTAGGTCCACCAAGAACTGGACTTCGATAGATGCTGCTCTTTGGATCTGTCACCTTCTTCAGTTCATTTTCATCTATGTGAACGGACTTTCCAGTTTCTTTTCTGATGAGTCTCTGAAGCTTATTGGCATGATCCAATCCGCTTTCGCCATACTGACGAACAAGAGAAGCTACTATGGAATGAGCGATTCTGAAGTTTAGTCCGTATTTTTCAACTAGAAAATTGGCCACATCGGTGGCGACTAGGGTCTTGTCAAGAAGACTTCGAAGTCTTTCCAAATTGAACTTTGCTGTGCCAAGCATCTTTTGAAATACCCTGAGGGATGAAAGAGTGGATTCACAGGCACTCCAGAGGTGGGGTGTAAGCTCCTGAAGGTCGAGATTGTAGCTGTAGGGTAAAGCCTTCAGGATTGTTAGCGAGGAAACTAAATCGCCTAGAACAGTGGAGTACTTTGCTCTCACCAGCTCTGCTACTACTGGATTCTTCTTCTGCGGCATTATGCTGCTTGTCGAAGCGTATTCGTCAGCAATCTCGACAAGCCCGAATTCACTGCTACTCCATAGGACGAACTCTTCAGCGATCCTGCTCAGGTTGCTCATGATGAGGGATAGTGTGCTGATGCTTTCTACAGCGAAGTCTCTTGCACTAACCGCATCTATGGAATTTTCTACAAGGCTCTCGAATCCCAAGAGATTTGAGACAAGCTTTCTATCTATCCGAAATGTCGTAGTCGCGAGTGCAGCCGCTCCCATGGGACAGCTGTTAATTCTCCCATACCCGCTTGCGATTCTATCAAAATCCCTTGCAAAGGCGTCGTGATGCGCTAAGAGATGATGTGCTAACGTCACTGGCTGCGCATGTTGCAGATGAGTATACCCGGGCATTATTGTTTTGAGATGGCGAGAAGCCAGCTCCAGGATGATTCTCCTAAATTCTGTTAGTGCTGAAGCCACTTCAAGTATTGTTTCTCTCAGACGTATTCTGATGGAGGTAGCGACCTGATCGTTCCTACTCTTAGCTAGGTTAAGTTGTCCCCCAATGTCCTTCCCCACTTTCTTTATGACAAAATCTTCAACATTCATGTGAACATCTTCGAGGGCTGGGTCAAGGTCAAGTGTCTCAGGCATTGAGAGGAGAGCTTCAATACACTTGGCTCCCTGTTCCGCCTTAACGATTCCCTGCCTGACGAGCATAATCATGTGTACAACATTGACCTTAATTCCAGGCTGAAGTATCCACTTGTCATCCTTAACAGAGGATGTGAATTCAACTGTCCCTGGAGACTGTTTCCTAAGCCTCGCACCAACTAGGAGGTTCAACGTTTATGCTCGAATCTGTTGTAAAGGCTTCTTCCTAGCTTTCTTCGCGAAGCCGACTCTCGACGGAAGTCCCCATAGATCTATGAAGCCTACAGCAGCTGTCTGATCGAATTTCGAAACTCCTTCGTAGGTGGCTAGGTTCAAATCATACAGAGAGTTAGGGGATGACCTTTCCACAACTCGGAAGCCTCCTTTGAAGAGCTTCAGCTTAACTGAACCATCTACGCGTGTCTGTGTAGCATCAATGAAAGCATCGAGATCCTCCCTGAGCGGGTCAAGCCATAGGCCAGTATACACAAGCCAGGACCACTGCTGCTCCACCTGCGTTTTGAAAGCCAGTTCACTTCGAGTCAACACAAGTTTCTCAAGATCCCTATGCGCCTCTAGGATGCACACCGCTGCGGGACATTCATACACTTCTCTGGATTTTATTCCAACCAAACGATCCTCCATATGATCTATGATTCCAACGCCGTGATTGCCAGCGAATTCGTTAACGTAGGAGATTAGATGAATCGGATCATACGAATTGCCATTGGCAGAAACTGGCACTCCCGATTCAAAGTGAATCTCCAAATAGCCTGGTTCATCAGGCGTTTCATCCAACGGCTTGGTCCACTCAAAAGCATCAGTTGGAGGTTCAACGGAAGGATCTTCTAGTGGCCCACTTTCTATGGAGCGGCCCCATAGATTTTGGTCAACACTATAAACGGACTTCTGAGCTTTTATCGGCACCCCATTCTCCTTCGCATACTTAATCTCTTGATCGCGTGACAGATTCCACTCTCTTACTGGAGCTATGATCTTCAGGTTAGGATTCAGGGTTTTGATCGTCACGTCAAACCTTACCTGATCATTTCCCTTGCCTGTACATCCATGTGCAACCGCAAATGCCCCTTCCTTCTCAGCCACCTCTACGAGTGTTGTTGCTATCAGAGGTCTAGCTAGAGCGGTGCTCAGGGGATACTTGCCTTCATACAGCCCGTTAGCCTTAATGGAGGGGAAGATGTAGTTCTTGAGGAACTCCTCAACCACAGAAATGGAGTAATGACTTATGGCACCGAGCATCCGCGCCTTCTCGGCAATCTCGTTCAGGTCTTCTTGTTGTCCCACATCAAGTGTTACCGTAACCACATCAGCATCATATTTCTCCTGCAACCATTTGATAGAGACCGATGTATCTAGCCCACCCGAGTAGGCTAAGACTATCTTCTGCAATCTTTGAATAGAACGCAGCCTCATTGGAAATGCTTTTATGGCTTTTGGTCAAATTTGACCAAATCTGGTCATGTCACTATCTAAATTGGTCAGCCCCTCAATTTCACGGGTAGTCCAAGAAGCGATAGATGGAGACTTGTCGATTCAAGACGCTCTCCAGAGAGGATACGCAAATGTTAGCGCTGCGGCTAGGCTCATTAAGCCTAAGGTGGAGCAGCTAGTTGGGAGTAGGGTAACTCTTGAAAGCGTCGTCTCGGCTGTAAAGAGAGCCAAACTTGCGTACAAGCCCGTTGTTGCACCAATCAAATCGGTAATAGCTGAAAGCATAGTCAATGTCAGAACAGATGTTGCGAAGCTATCGTTAGAGAGAAGCAGGAGAGTTCTGGAAGCAGCGAGAAAGATGCTCGCTAACTATCAGGAGGAATTCCTACAGGTTTCTGAAAGCATCTCCGCTGTAACGCTGATTTATGATCAAAAACTGCATAAGAAAATCAAGTCCTTCTTCTACAGGAGCGATGTCCTTGACGAAGAGTTGGATCTCGCAGCTGTAATAATTCACAGTCCCCCCGAAATAGTCAAGACCCCGGGCTGTCTCATAGCTTTCTACAACCAAGTTTCAAGGAGGCACATTAACATCGAGGATACCGTAAGTTGCTATACAGACACCATCCTTGTGGTAAGACTGGAAGATGTTGGGAGAACCTTCGCCGCTCTTACTGACCTGATTGCATCAGCAAGAAGAGGAAGTTAGCTATTATCGGATATTATGAGGAATGAGAGCTTCGCCTCAGAGTACACCAGAAAATCATCGATCGTCATCTTTAGAGAACATGCACGGTAGTCAAGGCTAAAAACTGCTTGACAGTAACTTGCAAACCCGCAGTTGCGAAAATGGTTTCAGGTTTACATCATCGCGTTCGCCCTAGCAATACTCATCACTGGTCTAGGCGCATCGAGGCCCCTTTCTAAGGCTGAAGGTTCGGAGATCATAGAAAACTTTCGATCGCAACTTCCTGAAAAGCTCTCGGCGACCGCCATATTTCGCAACAACTTTCAAGTCGCATTGATAATGCTCATTCCGGTCATCGGCTGGATAATCGGAGGGTATGTGCTATACAATACAGGGGTCGTAATCTCCGCAGCCGCAACCGGACTCGCAGTTCCGGGAAGTTTAGTGTTTCTCTTCCTTTTCTTGTTCCCTTTCGCTCTCCTAGAGTTCGGCGCCTATTCCGCAGCTCTAACCCAGAGTTACTTCATAGCAGCAGGAATTTACCGGCGAAATATTCGACCGCAGCTTCGCGGTTTAGCGTTGGTGATCATAATCATAGCAGCAGTCCTGCTTCTAGCAGCATTCATCGAAGCTTCATACCTCTCGCGTCCCGTTTCCGCCAGCTAGTTTAACGAACTTCGTGCAATTATCAAGGCAACTTCACTTCAGAGGAGAATATTCAACCAAAGAAGATCCTCATGAGTGAGCGGCCATCCCAGAAGAACTCGAACTGCTCGATAGAATGATGGAGATCATAGAAGAGACGAAGGTAGGCTTCGATCCAGCCGTACTAGCTCAATGGTACAAGATTGTCGAAGCTGAGGCAAAGGAGAGGTGCCCAGAAGAGCTCAGAGGACTACTCACAATCACGCAAGATCCAATACTGTGGATGAAGTTTCAAATCAGGATCTCCAAACGAGTTGTGCCATATTTCGTAGAAGGCATCGAAGAAAACTTGGATAAGATGCCGTTTTCTACAAGGCTTTACTTCCAAAAGCTAGAGGCCATAATTGAGGATGAGATGAAGAAGCAAACTCCGTCTATTTCCCGCTAGGAAACCGTCCTTTCCCGTGGATGTGGATCCTCTAAACAAAGAGCTTTAACCGAACTGAACCTCTAACATTCAAGCCTGAACCGTTGCGGTCAAAGATTAGCGAAGCCATCCAAGAAGCCCTCTCCAGAGGATACCAAGTCGATCCGGAAGCTTTCAGACTACTCCAAGGCATACCGGAAAGGATTGACGTGGCTGAACTGGTAGACAAAGCGGTTGAAATGAAGCAGAGCCGAAATGATCTTCAAAATATCCTTCTCAAACAAGACCTAGAAGCAGTGGTACCCAAAACACCAGAAGAAATTGAGGCAGAGGCTCTGACCCAAAGTCCTGAGAAGCTTTCGATCATACATATCGAGGAGGAAGTGGAGATCATGAAAGACCCCACACCACTCCTCAACCCAATTGAAGGTGTAGAAGGCTTCTCACGTCTCTTCAAGAACAGGTTTGAGAAACTGGTTAGGATCGCTTCAGAAAGACCAGACGCTCACCATATGAGGGGAATCGAAGAACTTCGAGCTCTCCCCAGTCAAGGAAGTCACAAGATAGCAGGATTGTTGATGGCGAGGAAGATGAGGAGAGGCCAAGTCGAGCTTCAGCTTGAAGACCCAAC
>JAHFOH010000010.1:0-5762 GCA_023266955.1 Nitrososphaerota archaeon | reverse complement strand
TCCGTGGCGCCGGAGCCTGAGGATCATCTGGTGATAGATGAAGTTCCCGACATCTTCCATTCTGGACATGTACATACAGTAGAAGCGGACAACTACAGGGGAACACTCATACTGAACTCAGGAACCTTTCAAGGACAAACGAAATACCAAGCGAACATGGGTGTTGTGCCTACGCCTGGAATTGTTCCTGTCGTGGACTTGTCCAATTTTGAAGTTATCTTCAGAGATTTTACGAAGCCCTACTTTGTAGGCCAGTGAACAAGCAGTCCGCCAACACTGGGATCAGGCGCGAGAATTTCCGTGACGAAATCAGCGGAGACAAGAGGATTGACTTTCTTGGTCCTGCCGTAACGCCCCTGACTGACAACTCTCACACTCAGCAGCCCAAGAAGATCGAGCTCGGTGAGAAGTGCACTCACCCTCCTCTGCGTCAGGGGCTCCGACCCTGCTCTTCTGCATAGAGCCATGTAGTCGTCGTAGAGTTCTCCCGTGGAGGAGTTGGAATGTGAGAAGACAGCAGCTACCAAGACCAGTTTCTGGTGAAGAGGCAACGATTTGAGAGCATCAACCATCCTATCCTGTTCAATCCTTTGCATGGCGGCCCGCACGTGGCTCTCGTCGACGTGGCGTGCGCCTTCTCTTTGAGCTACTTCCCCACAAACTCGAAGAAGGTCAACAGCCCGACGCGCGTCGCCGTGTTCTGAAGCCGCAAGAGCTGCGCAAAGGGAGATAGCAGCGTCCGTGACGGTGCCGTCCAGAAAGGCAGATTGTGCCCGCTCCGTCAGAATGGTCTTCAACTGGTCTGCAGTGTAGGGAGGAAACATGATTTCCTCCTCATTTAGTCCGCTTAGGACGCGTGGATCAAGCAGCTCCTTAAACTTCAGATCGTTTGAGATGCCTATCAGTGAGATGTGTCCGTCAGATAATTTCTCGCCAGCCCGAGTGAAGTCGTAGAGAGTTTCGTCGCCGTAATTTTTCACCAGAAAATCGATCTCGTCTAAAACCACAATAACATGTGACTTGACCTCGGCAATCCTCAGCAGAATCCGATGGAATAGCTCGGTGACGGCCAAGCCGGTGAAGGGCACCCTGAGACTCAAAGCAGTAGCCAGCTCGGCGAGAACCCTGTACTCGGTTCCAGCCATCCGGGTGTTAGAGTATGCCACTGAGACGGGAACTGTAGTGTGAGTGGTCCGCTGGCCCAAGGGAGTAAGGACACGCCTAGTAACAGCTGTCTTGCCGGTACCAGTCTTACCGTAGAGAAGCAGGTTGGACGGGATAAATCCGCGAAGGACCGGCGCAAGCGCCTCCCCGAGAGCGGTCACCTGCGCCTGACGGAAGGGAAGCCTGCTAGGAACGTAGTCCGGCCGTAAGACAGTCTTGTTTGTGAAGAGGGTAGGAGTTGAAAGAGCTCGGGTGAAGATCTCGTCTACCGTCTTGTCGTCCAATTCTCAGAAGATCACTCCGGTGTACCAGTGCTCTGATACAGGTTGGATATGCGCCACACCCCTCCTCTTCCGCTGGAGACCGTCCATCTTGATGGTGATGATGTAATGTAATACAATAGACCGAACTTGATTCAGTTTCACACGATAACTCCATTACTGTCAAATGCCTTAGATGGCTAGTGAAGCAACTGTGAAGGAGCCCATGTCTCACCACTCGCGACGCTTCTTGTTGCACTGGAAAACGACGGGTGTGGCGCCAGTGGACCTGTGTGAACATGTCGTACGGACGACTCAACTTCGGGGACAACTCCCACAGATTAGGCAAATTCTGGGCAGACGTGACCAAGCAAGCGGGGATCCACCCCTGCATTTCCATTGGAACTCTAATGAGCTGAAAACAACATACATGTTTTCCACTGGACGTGAACACAATTCTCTGGTTAAATTCATCGAAGCCGTGGGTTCACCACGTTCACTAAGTCTACATCTTCACTGAGTAAACGCTTATTAGCGGATCTGAGTGGGCTTCGCGTCCATTGGGCAGACGGCGCCTCAGGGTACAGCTTGAAGATGGAAGCGGCGGCAGGGTGTCCGTCACTATCGAAGGCCGACTCACCAAGGACAAGGTTCTGAAGTTGATGGACATGGTGGATTCACTTGGGGCGGCCGAGGAGAAGGGCGAGGAACCTGTCAAGATGCCCGGAGGAAACACTTTCGCAAAGCTCTTCCAACTCATAGACCACAAGTTCTACCTAGGTAGCTTCGGCTCCGGC
Organism: Nitrososphaerota archaeon; assembly: GCA_023266955.1. Taxonomy (GTDB): domain Archaea; phylum Thermoproteota; class Nitrososphaeria; order Nitrososphaerales; family JAHFOH01; genus JAHFOH01. The sequence continues at coordinate 3,541 of JAHFOH010000010.1, read as the reverse complement.
GACCTTCTAGAAACATACGAAGACGAATACGGTATTCCGATAAGGCTCAGCACCGTCTCAACTTACTTGGCCAGGCTCGCGGAGAGAGGCTTGTTAAGCCGCGAAGTCGGCAACTCTGGCTGGGCATATCGGAGAATAAGGCTCCCGGTGGGCCGCTAACGTAACAGTTTCTGCCCCTTTGGCGAAAGCTGATACACAAAGGGCCGCTTCATATCATCTCTCACGACATAGCCCTGCTGAAACAACTCATTGAGGAGTCTAGCTGTATGCTCCCTTGACCTCCCTATAGCGGCCTGAACCTCTCTTGGCCTTTTCGGGCCCTCGTCGAGAAACTCTATGATACGCCTGCGGCTTCCGCTCAACACTGAATCAGCTCCGAGCGGCACCCCCATTGAAGATACATCACGTTGCATCACAGCACCAGAGCTGACAGGTGCTGCTTTGGACATAATACTACGTATCTCCTGTACAATCTCGCTTGTCTCGGCTCGCCTAGCCTGAGGACCTGCTTCGTTCTGTTCCGAAGGCTTTGGTAGCCTGAGCTGCACTACGTCCAGCCTCACTTCATGATCCATTATGCGCTGGTCCTGCTGTGCTAACCTCTGTCTCAACTCAGAAACTATCATGCCTACTATCTCACCTGCCTGCCTCTGTTCCGCAGCTACCTTCCTGAGTTTGGGAAGATAGTGGATCATCATTGTTAGCGACAGTGCCGATAACGCTATCCCAAGGGTGAGGATCGCCAGCCCATCAAAGGACAACGTGAGATGCATGTGACGCATTTGACGTCACAGTTATAAGTTTTCCCTGCCGACGGGTTTCGTCATGCTTTTCGCTAATTCTTGCAGCGACTTCAAGATCATTGACACTTCCTCGTCAGCGACAGAAACCCCTTTGAGACGTGAGACCATTTCTGAGATGTTAACCAAGGCAGACGCTGTCTCAGGCTGAATAACATCTAGGTAAATGCCGAGGATTATCGTATGGATGCACGCGGCTATATTCTTCTCACCCTGCCTCAAGGTTCGGAGGAACGAACCCTTGCTGACTCGTCCAACATCTCTCATGGAAGCCATTTCCTTCATTTTCAGACCACGCGTAGTGGCGAAGCGGTGTATCAGAATGCTATCGAGTTGAGCTTGGGTCAGGAGGGACTTCTCGCTCAGGAACTTCGCTACTGGGTCCTTGTCGATGATGGCTTCTATCACGACTTGGCCGTGTAATACGATTTCGTATAACATTTCCGCCTCTACTGCACCGAAAAATCAGAACGTAAACCCGGCCCAAACCTAAAATTTAGCAATCAAGACCAGTCGTGATTGTCCGATTGTAAAACATCTGGGTTGAGAAGGTTTATCTCGGATACTTCGACTGTCTGATGGTTGCGAATTGGGAAGAAGGAGAAGAAGAGTAATACGCATAGTCAAGAGGACTTTGCCGAAAGTCTTCAGCTGCCCGAGATGCGGTGTTATAGCGGTGAGGGTGTCTCGGACAGGAGACTCGGATACAGTAGCCTGTGGTAGCTGCGGGCTCAAGTATAGCTATTCACCACCTCCAAAGAAGGAGAACATAGACCTATACAATGAATTCGTAGACATGTTCATGGCCGGTAAGGTCGGCGCATGAGATTGGGCCCAGTTGAGACCCGCCTTAGAGCTGAAATAAGAAAGAAGGGAACAATTTGCCTCGCACTCGTAGATTCAGAAGAGGCAACCCCTAAGACAGCTGCCGATGTGGCTAAGCGTTCTCAGGAGTGTGGAGTCAGCGCAATACTAATCGGCGGCTCTACGGCCATTGACCAGATTCAGCTCGATGCTATGGTGAGAAGGATCAAGCAGGTTGTGACGTCACCTGTGATACTATTCCCTGGTAATGTCACAGGGGTCTCGCCTCATGCGGACGCCATTCTTTTCATGTCCCTTCTTAACTCCGACAACCCGTACTTCATTGTGGAGGCTCAGGCTCTTGGAGCCCCAGCTGTGAAAAAATACGGAATTGAAGCTATTCCCACAGGTTATATTATCGTAGGTGAAGGAGGAGCAATAGGATTTGTCGGGAGGGCAAGAGGCATACCTGCAAGCAAGCCTAGGCTTGCGGCGATGTACGCCCTTGCGGCACAATACTTCGGAATGCGTTTTGTTTACCTAGAAGGAGGTTCAGGCGTGACACCACACGTGTCTGCGTCAATGGTATCCGAGGTCAAGCGGGCCTTCGACGGTATTCTGGTGGTGGGAGGAGGCATTAGAGATGCGGTGGCCGCCTCAAAGATCGCGAAGGCCGGTGCTGACGCACTCGTCCTAGGGACCTTACTTGAGGAAAAGAGCTTTGAGGCTACCTTAAGGAGGATAGTTCGCGCCGTGCAGAAGGAATAAGATGGTACCCTCGCGCATGCTCGCAGAAGACGTTTACTTTGTCCTATTACACTTTACTAACTTATAGTACATGTGATATTCATGTGACATTAGCGTGATGGAGACCAAAATGCCAACAGTCGACGTTGAAAAGTTAGCACCTTTCCCAGAAAAGTATCTTGCATACAATAGAGGTCTTCTCGCTAACCTCTCAAGAGCCCGTCAAATCGCGGTGGATGCTAGAGAAAAGGGCTTAGATCCCTCGTTACAGGTTGAGTGTGAAGTAGCTTTTGATCTCGCTGATCGAGTTCAGCTTCTCCTAGGTCTTCCTGTGGCTGAGAGATTAAGAGAGTTACTAGCTACCCACAGGACCGAGCTGGCAGCTCTGGTACTGGCTGAGGAAGTGGCTTTGGGTAAGTTTGGCTTCTTTGACAAGGAGAAGGCCATTGATGCGGGTGTGAGAGTTGGCTTGGCTGTTGTGACTGAAGGCGTCACAGTTGCGCCTCTCCAAGGGATATCCTCGGTCAAAGTGAAGAACAACGATGATGGTACAAGATACACAGCAGTCTACTTTGCGGGTCCTATTCGCTCGGCAGGAGGGACGGAAGCGGCATTCACTCTCATCATAGCTGATCACATTAGACGCTCCCTTGGACTGGAAAAATATCGACCTAGGGAGGATGAGGTAGGGAGATTCATGGAGGAGTTAAGAGTCTACGAGAGGGATGTCGGCAACTTCCAATACAAAGTTTCCGACGAGGACGTTCAACATACAATCCTTCACCTGCCTGTTGAGGTTGATGGTGTTGAAACTGATCCTGTGGAAGTTGTGGTACATCGGGGGCTGAGGAGAATACAGACGGATCGGGTTAGAGGCGGCGCTCTGAGGGTTGTGAATGATGGTGTGATCGGACGCTCCAGGAAGCTTCTGAAGCTCGTGGAGGACCTTGGAATCAGCGGATGGGAGTGGTTGTCCGAGCTAGGGAGTGGAAGACAACAATCCTCTGAAGAGACGAGACTCGAGGCCTCTCACTTTGAGGAGGTAATTTCCGGCAGGCCTGTTCTCTCCTTCCCTGACAGGGTGGGCGGTTTTCGTCTCAGATACGGACGTTCATTCAACACTGGCTTATCTGCCGTTGGGGTGCACCCCGTTCTAGCGGCTCTCCTTGACTATCCAGTGGTTGTGGGCA
>JAHFOH010000249.1 GCA_023266955.1 Nitrososphaerota archaeon | reverse complement strand
TTCGTAATCCTGGGTGGCACCATAATTTTCCTAATCATCGCCTTGTTCTAAGGTCTTCCCTTAGGATGAAGCACGAGTTAAGAGAAACGCTAGTTTAATCAAGCGGTCGGGTAAGCATTAATACGAACTTTCAACGTGATCCATGAGGAATGGTTAGCGAAGAGACAAAATGCCCTAGATGTGGCTCAACAGTCAAAAGACAGGTCACATCGAATCCAATCCGCAATGTGATGAGAGAACACATCTTGTGTAAGAATTGTGGCTACGAATCCGTTAGAGAATTTCCCCCTTAAAGTCCAAATGATTCACTGTAACCTCAAGATATAAGAAACCAAAATTCCACAACGAAGGTTCGGGGTCGTCGGCTAGATCCTGAATAAACCGCTATTCAGGATGGCCAAGCTGGTCTAGACAATTGAGATAGGCTACGAGCCTTGGGCGCTCGTGATCGCCGGTTCAAATCCGGCCGACCCCACTTGAACATTTGATAGACGATAGATCTTGAATCCTACAAGGATGAGCCATAGAATCGGCGGAATTATTACAAGTGCGAAGAACTGTGGTACCCACAAGTGGAGGAACATGAGGAGACCCGCTAATGGAAGGAAGACTACCAAGATTATACCGAGGACTATACTCAGCCATCCGTAGCCCTTTCGGAAAGTTGAACTCCTACCCATAGCTGCCCCGATGGCAAGGAAGGCTATTATCAGGAAGAGGAAAAATAGAGGAAGAGACGCTGCACTTGAGCTGCTAATAGCCTCGGCTACTCCGATCACTGTCTTCTTATCAGCATCTGCAGTCTTTGAATACAGTTCTGCCAGCGCTAACTTAAGGGGAATACTCGCAAACAAGTTGATAGAGGCTATGCTGACGGCGATTACTCCTGACACACATCCCAGGAGAGTATACCGTACGCTGGTCTTTCTGAGGCTAGTGTATAGTGCAAGGAAGAGAGGTATGCTTAGCGCCCACGCTGAAGGAATGGGTATGTTAAAAAGTACAAGCAATGCCGTAGAACGCAGCGCCTGGCGAAAGAACTCTTCCGAGCAGCAGGTTTGTGGAGGGTAACCAAGAGTCAAGAGCCCATAAGCTAGGATCAGCATTATGCCAGCTAGCATACCGCCGACACCGCCCACCTGTAGTAGCCTCCTCTCTCCCTTATCCAAAGAAGCGACATAAGGATCTTGATTACTATTTTAAATCTGAGAAATTTTTCTCAGTGCTGGCCATAGTCCCCATGATCCCTTCAATGATTTGAGGCTTTACCGACGTCGAATTTTGCAGAAAAAATTTCAGAACGCGAACTTCGCTGGCGCATTTAATTTGGAAAAAGTTTATGGCATCACTAACCCCAACTCAGCATAGCGGGGGTTGCCAAGCCAGGTCAAAGGCGCAGGGGCTGCACGGCTGCGAAACTGAGGATGCCTGTGCTTCAGAACTCCTGTCCCTTAGGGGTTCGTGGGTTCAAATCCCACCCCCCGCACCAAATTACTGGTAGAATTTACCATGCGGCTACTTCTTTCGCAGTGTCGTTCGCAATGAAGGTTTTAAAGGGTAAGATACGAAGAATCAAACCGATGTCGATCAAGCTCAAGGACATTGAAACGAAAGTCATCAATGAGAAGGATGGCACCTACGCAATTGCATGCTCAGCACTTGGAGTTTACAGCGTTGGAAAAACACTAGCAGAAGCCAGAAAGAACTTTGAGGAGGCATTGGATTTGCATCTGTCGGTACTAAGGGAAAAGGCCATCAAAGAAGTCGCTGTGGCTCCAGCAAGCTAGAATATTCGACTGAAAAAATCTGTCCATTTGAAGAGGCTTACGCCCATAGACGGGCGAAAACTCATCAAGGTTCTTTGCAACAAATTCGGTTTTAGAGTAATCAGGCAAAAGGGCAGTCATGCTACTCTCTTTAATGGCAGAATCCATCTCACGGTTCCAGTCAAAGAAATTCGCGTAGGGTTACTGAACGTGATATTGAAAGATTGCGAGGTCTTGAGAGAGGAATTTCTCAAGAATCTTTAGCCGTGGGGCGTCGTAGTGTTGGCGTCAAGAGGACCCAGTAGTGCACCCGTGGTGAGCAGCGGTTAGGTTGAATGGAACCCAAGACCCATCCTCGGTCCTCATCCAGAAAATGTCCTGGCCGTACACTCGGAAGCTAGTTAGCATAACTACAAACACTTTTTTACCAAGAGCTATACTTTGCCCTTTCGGTATCATTGAACGTCGACACTAAAGACGAACAGAGTAAACAG
>JAHFOH010000248.1 GCA_023266955.1 Nitrososphaerota archaeon | reverse complement strand
GTAGCAGACTCTCTTGTACCCGTATGTTTACCGTACCGACTATATTCTATAGCAACGGGTATGGATCTCGGATCGCCAAGATCAGCGAATCCTCCTCGAATCCTCTCACTCTCTCTTTCTAATCCGAAGATCGACCGCCGGATCACGTCATCATATGAATCCTTGTTCAAGGCTTCAACTAGAGCATCAAATGCCTTTGTTGACCTAGTCCTACCTAGAGAACGGGCAGCTTCAGCTTCGACAAAATAGCTTTCATCCCTTGCGAGGACTGGAAGGATTGCATCAGCAGCCTCCTCATCTCGGAATTCCCCAAGGGCTCGAACCACGTATCTACGAGCCTTCGGATGCTTGATGTTCAAGCAGTCGCGGAGGTTGCGCAGAGCCTCTTTCGTTCCTATTCCTCCTAAAGCCAATGCTGCCTCCGCCTGAACACCCCAGAAAGAATCGCCTAACACTGCCTCCCTAAGGGCTCTGATGGCCTCACTATCCCCTACTTTTCCGAGGTGTCTAGCTGCATCTATTCTCGCCGTGGACCAGGGATAGTTCTTTAGTTGATGTATCAACATGTCTTTGGGTCTAGGAAAGTCCAGCTTTTTCAGGATCCAGTTTCCGGGATCAAAAGCTACACTCTTCGGCTCTTCATCCAATCTGAAAGAGAAGACGGTCTGTTTCCCCGTGATGTATACCCTTTCATGCATCTCCTGCGATGTGGTTACAAACGAAATATCGACGGGAGTTTGAAAGAGAGGTGTGCCGTCACTCGTATCTTGAATTTGAAGAATTGTCAGATTAGCTGTCTTCGCCTTCCCGTCCCACTGATAATCAACTCTGAATTCTGGGTGCCCCGGCTTATAGAACCATTGCTCAAAGAACTGCTCCATATTCCTCCCCGTAGATTCCTCAATCGCTCTTCGAAAATCGTCAGTCTCGACACTTTGTCCTTGATTTTTCCTCACATAATGCCGTATAGTCTTCCAATAGAGTTCTTCCCCTAAAACAAATCTAAGCATGTGAAGAACGAGTGCAGCCTTTTGGTAGAGATGTCTGTCAAAGAGTTCAGCAGGGTCGTGATAGACTTTACAAACTATTGGGCGTCTATACCGATCTTGATCCTCAACGAAGTATCGATCAGCTTCGTCGATCATGTAGAGATCGAACTCGTCCTTCCCCCAGTCGTGCTCTATCCATAATGCCTCGAAATACTCCGCGAATCCCTCGTTAGTCCATGCATGTGACCAATCCCTGCACGTTATCAGATTTCCAAACCACTGATGCGCCAGTTCATGTGCGACAAGGGGTTCGGATGAAAAGTCCAGATGCGCCCGGTCATCATGTAGGGTTCTATCAGTCAGTGTCGTCGCTGAAATGTTCTCCATGCCTCCAAAGAGAAAATCCGTAACAGTCACCTGCGAATACTTTGGATACGGATATTCGAGTCCAATCTTCTCCGAAAGGAACTTCATCATCAAGGGAGTTTTTGAGAAGCTACGTCTGGCCTCTGCCTCTTTTCCTGGAGGTACGTAGTATTGAACTGGTATGTTCCTGTAGTGATCTGTGATTTCAGAGAATTCTCCCGCCACCAGTGATATCAGATAGGCAGGGTGAGCGAAATCCTGCTTCCAATGGAAGACTCTATTCCTTGTCGACTTATCTTCTAGCACGGAGATCAGTCTGCCATTTGAAAGCGCCACGAAAGGCTTCGGAACTGTAACCACCATTTCACTCGTCATTCTTTCGTTAGGATAGTCGTAGCAGGGAAACCAGTATCGTGAATCTTCGTCCTCACCCTGAGTCCAGATCTGCACAGGTCTGTTAGGATACGCATCATCAGGCGCCTTGAAGTACAAGCCTTTACGGGGTGAAGCTTCGTAAGCGACAACGATTGTCTCTTCTTCGGAACTCCTGAGGGCTCTCGGAAGATGGACACGAATTGTCGCAGGCAAAACTTCGTATCCTAGGCTTTCACCACTGGGCAGAGTTACAGCTTTGACTTCTAACTCGACGGCATCAAAGTCGACTTCTCGAAGGCCGTCGTTAATAGGAGATAAAGTGATGTAAGCTGTCCCATACAATCTATTTCGAGCAAAATCAAATGATAGCTCCAGCTTAACATGCTTCACATCGTAAGTTCGGTCTCTGGCGTAATGCACCTTTGCACCCGGAAGAACAAAGCCTCTGCCTAGAACTACAGGTAAATCCATTGAAGAACTGCTTGGAGAAGACCGAGTATCTCGGGAAAGGCTAGAAGTCAAGACTATTC
>JAHFOH010000247.1 GCA_023266955.1 Nitrososphaerota archaeon | reverse complement strand
ATTATGGAGAATCATGGAAGAGGCTAAAGAGTCAACCCATGTTCACCAAGAAATCGAAGCTCAAACTGAAGAATATCTGGCATGTTGAGCCCGGATTGGAGACTGACTCCCGCCGGTTGTACGTTGGTGTGGACCCCGCTGCTCTATTCATGACTGATGACGGAGGAAAGACTTGGGAGGGCTTTGAGGGACTGAACAACCACAAGACTAGGAGGCAATGGTCGCCTGGGGCAGGAGGAATGTGCCTCCACAGCATAATCCTTGACCCCAACGATCGCAAAAGGATGTACGTCGGCATATCAGCTGCAGGAGTCTTCAGAACTACGGATGGAGGAAAAAACTGGAAGCATGTCAATAAGGGAACAAGAGCGGATTTTCTGCCGAACAAGTACCCGCCTGTTGGACAATGCGTTCACAAAGTAGCTTTTCATCCGGGGAGGCCTAACGTCCTGTACCAGCAGAATCATTGTGGCGTGTATAGAAGCGATTCCTATGGTGATAGCTGGGTAGACATCGGAGAGGGATTACCCAGCGGATACGGGTTTCCGATCGTCGCACATCCTAGGCGACCCGAAACAATCTACGTTGTCCCAGAAGAAAGTGATGAATCTCACATTCCACCGAACGGTCATTTCGCCGTGTACCGTTCAAAGAACAGCGGAAAGGCTTGGGAGAGGCTTGACAGGGGTTTGCCCACGAAAGATGCCTATCTAGGGGTTCTCAGGGAAGGCATGGCTGTTGACGGCTCTGAACCATGTGGAATCTACGTGGGAACAAATACTGGTCAAGTATTCTACAGTATAGATGAAGGGGAGAATTGGCAGGTTCTTGCTCAGTGGTTACCGCCCATCTACTCAGTTAGCTGTGCGCTGATATCCTAACCCTCCTTAAAGAAGAAGCCCGACGATGGGCTGAAACTCATACAGACTCCCAATCACTCTATCAGGCTCACATCTCGTCAGTTCTTCCTTCGTCGATTTACCTGTCGTAATTGCTACGCTAAATATGCCAACTTCCTTTGCACCTATTACGTCGTAAGTCCGGTCTCCAACCCCAACGGCTTCGCGAGGGGTGCACCGCAGCTTACGTAGACAATGTCTGAATTCGTCTGGATTCGGTTTCATTTTCAGGGGGAATTCCCGTCCAACTATCGCGTCGACAAATCTGAAAATTGACAGCCTTGTCAAGGCAACTTCTATCGCCACGGGGGAGTTCGAACTGACTATCCCAATTCTTACCCCCTTGCTTTTCAACCAAGCAAGTACATCCTTAGCGCCGGGCATTAGAGTGGCCTTCTTCGCAGCTTGAACCTCGAACTTTTCCAGCGCCTTTGACGCCTGGTTCTGAATACGATTGCCTACTCGGTGCGGGTAGGATCGTAATACGTACTCGTACAGCTCCGATAGCATTCTCACACTGCTCCGATACTTCATTATGATTTCATTCGGGATGCCGCCTTTGAGGTAAGCTTGGACTACTGCCTCCCTCGCCTTCTCCCAATCGACGAAGTCATCCAAGTTGACTAGCGTTTCGTCAAAATCAAAGAGCACACACCGGATGCCCGTCTTGCTTCACCTTACTTTAATGGACAACCTGAGTGCCGAGGGTTCAAACACAAAGCTTGCGGGATCATGTATAGGCGTTTGCACTTTGACCGATAGGATTCACTTCGTTCACCAATCAATTTTAGATGTCTAGGATTACTTTTGCCTTCCATCCTTGGGGAGCTGGTTTCACTTCGAACATGTGCATCGTAACGGCCTTAACATCTACAAGTGACTCATGCCTACTGGTGTCCAGCTTCTCCCCAAACGCTCTACACTTTAAGAAATATTCGCCTTCCTCTGTGCTATTAATCTCGATCTCGAATTTTGAGAGGAGTAGCTGCTCTGTATCTTTGTAGTAAATTAGCTCTTGCAGGAAGTTGAACAACAGCATCTCCGCGTTTGCAGCGGTGACAGCAATCTCCTTAGCCTGCCTCGGGAGAATCGCTTCAAGATTCCTCACCATCGTATTAGTCACCGCAAGCGCAGCCGATTGGAAGACTTCGCTGAGCGTCCTACCCTCAGCTTCAAACGCCATGTCAGCTATAGCTACGTCCTCTAGGAACTTGTAGGGCATTATTTCACATCTTGATTTCGCAACGTCTCAGCTGCTCGATTAGACTCTCTTGATGTTTTGTTATCCGTTTACCGATGAAAACGAGCTGGTTTCCTGTTGCCTGAAATTCCTCAAAATCCCACCTTCCAGAGACATAGTTGAAGAGGTAT
>JAHFOH010000246.1 GCA_023266955.1 Nitrososphaerota archaeon | reverse complement strand
GATACCGAAGTGTAGGGATTGTGTATGGCACGCAGAAGAGTACCTCATTGGAATCCGCCCGGTCCAATACAGGTGAAAACAGACGGAAAACGCCAAAGGAACGAATTTTCGACCCTTCGAGCTTAAATACTAACGTCGCAACGGCGTCTAGAGTCCTTTGAGTCAGCAAGCTGAGGAGGGTGCGAAAGTTCAGCCTCAGACTGTTCAACAGCTTTCTTTTGTAATAAAAATTCAGACGAAGAATCCTACCGTTGTGACGGTCATCAACGATCTACTTGATGAGTTGACGAACCTTGGGGCTCTAGATGGATTCCTGGTAGAGAAGCAATAGCCGACCCCTCAAGCCCTTATCGCCTTATCCTTCTCGTTGCTCAGGCATCTTTGAAAGGTGTTCATGAATTATCAGCCATGCATCACGTCTCTTCTGAAAGACCATCGTGGCCCTAGACTTCCAGTTTAAGGTTCGCCCAGTGAAGGTGTAATCATCGACAAGTATTCCACGATACTCAACGATAAAGGTAGCAATAGCTACGTCACCGAAGAAATCTATCTTCAAGTTCTCGATGCTAAACTTAAAGTCGGAAATGTTTGCGAAGGCCATTTCTTCGTACATTGAAGCCTCACGAGCAGTCTGCCTGCTGTAAGGAGCAGTATCAGAGAATTTACTGAACCTCACGTCGTCAGCATGTAGCCTCGCGAGTTTGCCAAAGTCTTTGCTTCTACCCACTTCAAAGGCTGAGAGCACCGCGCTCCTTACAATCTCTTCATCGGCTTCGGCACTCATATCTGAAGATTGAAATCTACCGGTATATAGCTGAAAATGTTCGAAGGTCTGGGAAATTTGTCTTCCCTCCTTTTAGCAACTACCCTTGCTCCCGAAGTTGCCTCCACCTATGGCGTCGCAGGTTAATCCTGAAATCCTAGTTTCATTTGCTATTGTACTCGCCTCATCCTTCATAGCACTCAAGATACTCATTGACTTAGCCACCCCATCCCACAGAAGACGCTATAGTAAGGCTGTAAGATACAACCTTCTAGTTGGAACGATACTAGGTGCTCTACTACCCTGGAGAGAAGAGCTGGCATTAGCCGGCGCTTCTATAGCTGGGATACTTCTACTCGTGTCGGCTGTCTATTTCCATCTTCTCAGAGGGTGGGTGCGGGGTCATTCCCTCCACATCCCATGGAGTTCAAGAGAAACCATGAGGGAGTGGTTCCTATACTTCTCAATCGCGGCAGGCGTCATAGGAGTAGTCACCACGTTCGCATCCCTCATCGGTCCTCTCTTCAAAATCCAAATCAGCTTCTTTATTCCCCTAGTCTTCGATTCCATTTCAATTCTTGCAGCTTTACTTGATTTCACAATCTACGTCCCGCCCTATGAGATAATTTTCGCGCAGGTCTTCAACTACATCCTCCCGATTCTTAGAGAGAATTCCAAGGGGAATATTGAGTCGGTCATGGTGGAAGACTTTGAATTCGAAAAGATCAACAAGGGATCTATCTATACAGACCTCGACATAAGAGACGCATTTGAGTCTCTTGTAAAAAGGGGTATGACCACAACTCAATGGCCTACCCTGCTAGGCAAAGTCAGATACAAGATCAACATCGACGGCGTAAGATATCTCGAGGCATGCTCCGGGCAGGCGAGAGCCATTATCCTGAGCGAAAAGAGAAAACTGGAGAAAGCAATTTCCTATCTGAACGAGCAGACGCTTTCGAATTCTGGATTGCACGGTACAGTGAGAGCTAGAGCCATCAAAGAATACCGTTCCTTGAAATCCAGAGTGAGGGAATTGGAAGAAACATACGGACCTCTGCTGGAACTGTCTTGGAGTGACAGAGTATTGGTGGAGGTAGAAGCGGGATTAGCTACGCTAAGCGCCTCATCCTCGGCTACGCCTCAATACGAGAGGATTACTTCTCAAGAGCCGCCGTTGGGATAGCCTCTATTCCCACCAGCGTCTCAGTTGCGAAGTGATCTCCGAATTTCAGGAAGAGCTCTATCACCGACTTCTCGTCAGGTGCCTCAGTCACCCAGACCGCGTCATACCTACCTAGAGTCCACCACCCGTTGAGAAGTTTCACATTTCTCGCGCCTCTTACTGTCTTGTCAATCCATTCGACGACGTCCTTGGTTATTTTCCCTCTCGACTTAGCTAGAGTTACGAAGTACATCGGTCTTCGCACGGGCAAACCTTCGCTAATAAGTGTTGGCGCCGGGGGCGGGACTTCCAGGATGATCACCATTTGAACCCGCGAGACCCAAACGGGTCACAGACTCTCT
>JAHFOH010000009.1 GCA_023266955.1 Nitrososphaerota archaeon | reverse complement strand
GAGATGCCGAGGAGTAGGGAGAAAAGCTTCTGCTGTGGTGGCGGAGGAGCGAATTATTGGTACAACGTTCCACAAGAAGAGAAGATCAATGTGATACGGACGAAAGAAGCTTTCAAAACGGGTGCAGGCATTCTCGCCACAGAATGTCCATTTTGTTTGCAGATGTTTGAAGACGGTGTAAAGACCACGGGACTAGAAGCGGGTTTACAAGTGAAGGATATAGCTGAGATTGTCGCGGAAAGCCTTTGAATTACTTACCCAATGCCTCTTTGAAGACTCTAGTTAATGTGGGAAGAACTTCGTAAAGATCACTTACTATGTAATAGTCGGATTCCTGGAAGATCGGCGCGTTCTCATCTATATTGATCGAGACAACGACCTTAGAATCCCTCATGCCAATGATGTGCTGAATTTGTCCCGAGACTCCACATGCGATGTATAACTTCGGATTGACCTTTTTCCCCGAAAGGCCAACTTGAGAATCTGCGGGTAGCCAATCCATATCCTCAGTTAAGGGGCGTGTCCCGGCCACCGCGCCTCCTACCGTCTTCGCCAATTCTTCCAGAAGTTGCAGATCCTCCTTCTTTTTGAAACCTCTTCCTCCCGAGATTATGATGTTTGCCCCCTCCAGATCAGCCAAACTCTTAGTCTTCTCTTCAGAAGATATTACCTTGAGAGGAGGCACGGGCAATTTGAATTCAGTGATCAGAACCTCACCCTTTCTCTGGGAATTTGGAGGACTCGAAGTGAACCTCCTAGGAAGTACCGTTACCACTGCAGGTGAGCCATTTATGGCGACTTTTTCCGTAAACTTGCCTCCGTAAAGAGATCGCCAAGCCACAACTTTCCTCTCCTTCACTTCCAAGTCTAAGCAACCTGTTACACATCCGACTCCAAGCATCTGGGCCAGACGTGATGCAGTCTCATTGCCTTCCCTAGTGGCACCGATCAGCGCCATGACCAGCTCGTCTGATTCCCCGATATGTTGTAGAATGGCCCCTATCTGCTGCGGCTGAAGATCGCCGACCCCTGAAGCTGATTGAAGCTGGAATACTCTATCTGCGCCTCTTCCTATAACATCATTTGGATCGGCAGAGTTCTGACCAATGTTTACGGCTCCTACAATCCAGCGGTTTTCATCAGCAAGTCTTGTCGCCAGAGAGAGAAGCTCGTACAGAATATCTCTTCGCTCGGAAAAAGTTAGCAGTAAGCCAGACATTAAGTCAATACACCCTCCTGCACAAGGTTAGCGACAAGTTTTCGGGCGGCGGTCTCCGAGTCTCCCTCAATCCTTATCCTCCTTCTGCGACTCTCAGGAGCCGAAATATCGAGGATGCTCAGAGCAGGCGTCTCTTCAAGGCTAACCTCAAGGTCATTGGTGGTTAACACCTTGATCGGTTTTTTCGACGCACCCATGATTTGAAGCAGTGTAGGGAATCGTGGCTCATTGATTTCGGAACCCACTGAAAGAATCAATGGAAGATTGCAGCGGACTGTTTGCTTGATACGTTCGAGAGACCTCTCAGCAGTTACAGTCCTATCTGTTATTTCGACCTTGCTAGCATAAGCAACAACCGGGATTCCTAGGAGTTCAGACAGTCTTGGGCCTATCTGAGAATTGTACTCATCCACTGAACCTTCTCCGCAAATAATCGTATCAGCGCTGAGCCTTCGCAGGACCGCATGCAGTATTTCGGCTACCTGAAGAGAATCAAGATTTGCCGTTTGATCTATCGCAACGAAATAAGCTTCGTCAACGCCCATTGCGAGAGCTCTCTTAATGGAATCCTTTCTTTCGATCGGCCCAACGGAAACACTCGTTACTTTGCCGCCGTGCCTCTCTTTGAGCCTAACGGCTTCCTCTATCGCGTTCAAGTCAAAGTCACTAATTTTGAATGGAACATCCCTGAATATCGGAGCTCTAGTAACTGAGTCCACTCCGATCAGCGAAATATCGAAGGTTATCTTGACGCAGACAACTATGTTCAGCAGCACTCTTCACCTTAAGCTGACGAAGAGATCGGCGATTAAGACCAAGCAAGTCAAGGATTTCGTGGCGACTATTTCAGCTTCCAGCGTTCTTTTCGAACTCTCTCGATTATGTGGTCGATGATTGTCTTCAGGGGTGTGCCTGGACCAAAGTTTCCTGTAATACCGTCCTTTTGCAGTAGCTTCTTGTCTTCTTCAGGTATGATCCCTCCTCCAACCAGTAAGATGTCTCGGGCACCTTTCTCCTTCAAGATTCGGCCTACCATCGGAAACGCGGTCATATGAGCCCCGTTTAGGAGGCTCATTGCAACTACATCAACATCCTCGTCGATTGCCATTTGCGCCACATCGTCCGGTGTGGGTAGAAGACCGCTGTAGATTACTTCCATTCCTGCGTCTCTGAAAGCCCTTGAAAGGATCAATGCGCCCCTATCGTGACCGTCAAGACCAGGTTTAGCCACCAATATTCGGATCTTCCTCTCCAGTTTTTCTGGCTTAACAGACGACATCGGAATTCCTATCTTATGCTGAATTATCCTGCGAATCTATAGGAGGGATGGCTCTCTCCACTCTCCGAATACCTCTCTTCCAACGTCCACGATTTCTCCTAGAGTACAATACGCCTTGACAGCCTTCAACATGGGATACATGCAGTTAGCCCGCGAATCCTTGAAGGCGGTTTTTAGTGCACTTAGCGCCGTCTTGACCTTAGGATGGTCCCTTTCTCTTCTCAAACGCTCAAGTCTTTCTATCTGCTTATCTTGGACGGCGGGATTAACCTTCAATGTGTCTATTGGAGGCTCCTCATGTATAGCGTGCTTGTTCACACCAACCATGACATGCTCTCCATTTTCAAGCTTCAGCTGATCCCTGTACGCGTTTTCTACTATCTCTCTTTGCAGGTAGCCCGCCCTGATCGCTTCAAGAACACCACCCAACGACTCGATTTGGTCAAAATACCTGTATACTCTCTCCTCCATCTCGTCGGTAAGCCATTCAATTAAGTAGGATCCTGCTAGTGGATCGGTGATGTCGGCAGCACCCGTTTCTTCTGCGATAATCTGTTGAGTTCTCAGGGCCACCATTACCGCTTGCTCGGTAGGAAGAGCCCAAGCTTCATCGTACGAATTGGTGTGTAACGACTGCGTTCCTCCCAAGACCGCCGCCAACGCCCCTATCGTCGTTCTGATTATGTTGTTCATCGGCTGCTGCCAAGTGAGTGAAGCTCCAGAGGTCTGGGTGTGAAATCTTAGCCAGAGAGAACGAGGATCCTTGGCGCGGTACTTTTCCTTCATGACCCTCGCCCAAATTCGTCTCGCCGCTCTAAACTTAGCAATCTCTTCAAAGAAATCCATCGTGCAGTTGAAGAAGAAGGAGAGCCGTGGAGCGAATTCATCTATTTTTAGGCCCGCTTCAATCCCAAGATCTACGTAGGCGAACCCGTCTGCAAGTGTGAAGGCGAGCTCCTGAACTGCATTTGCACCGGCTTCTCTGATATGATAGCCGCTTATGCTGATGTAATTCCAGTTGGGCATGTACCTAGTGCAGTAGACCATCATGTCTCTAATGATCCTTAGGTGAGCTTCAGGGGGATATGCCCATTCCTTCTGTGCGATGTACTCTTTCAGAATGTCAGTTTGCACTGTTCCTCGAAGTTTCCTCTTGGGAACATTCTGTTTCTCACCAACCGCAGCGTACATGCAGGTCAGTACCGCTGCAGGGGCATTGATGGTCATTGAGGTGCTGACCCTATCAAGGGGTATTCCATCAAAGATGATCTCCATGTCCTTTAGTGAGGATACATTTACTCCGCATTTGCCCACTTCACCATGCGCCTTGGTGTGGTCGCAATCATAACCGTACAGCGTGGGCATGTCGAAAGCAATGCTGAGTCCTGTTTCGCCCTGCTCGAGAAGATACTTTAACCGTCTGTTGGTATCTTCAGGCATACCGAAGCCTGAGAACATCCTCATGGTCCACAGTTTTCCTCTGTACATGTTTGGATAGATTCCATTCGTGAAGGGGAATGCTCCCGGATAGCCTAGATCACGCTCGTAGTCAAGATATGCTACGTCGACTGGCGTGTAGAATCTTTTGAGAGGGATACTTGATGACGTTTCGTACGATCGTGGAGATTCAGGCGACTTTTGCAGCCAAGGTCTGAGTGTTCTCCTATTCCAGGAAGAAAGGCTTCTGCGAATTTTCTGGATCGCTCTCGCGTTAAACACTACGGGCGAATCCGTCCGTAATCTACGAATTTCACGCAATTTTAGTCTCCAGTAACTTTCTACGCGCCGCAATCAAAATCACCGATTTTGTTGGTGAGAGCACTAACTTCGTTCAAGTTATATCTTCCTTGCCGTGTTGCGGAGCTGCGTCTTAACTGAAGAGGCTGAAAAGCTAGCTTCTCTGCTCGAGGGGAGTATATCGGAGGCCCCTCAGGCCGGTGTAAAGCGCCCTTGGCCTAAATATCCTGTTATTCCCATGCTGCTCTATAGCGTGAGCTGCCCATCCCGCCATCCTTGCAGCAGCGAAAACTGCGGTGTCTAATTCGATAGGGATACCAAGGAGATAGTATACAGGGCCCACATAGTAGTCCACGTTGGGGTAGAGGTTCCTCTCATTCCTCATAAGCTCCTCTATTCTGACAGTCATCTCATACCACTTGGTCTGCCCTATTCGCTCCCCCAGATCTTTCAGAAAGCCCTTCATTATATCAGCTCGGGGATCCAGCCCCCTTCTATAGACTCGGTGGCCGAAGCCCATTATCCTCTCGCTTCGCTCAAGAGAAGCCCGAATCCAACGCTCGCTATTATCCACTTGACCTATCTGCAGAAGCATTTCCATGGCTTTCTCGTTAGCTCGTCCATGAAGTGGGCCCTTGAGCGCCGATACCGCCGCTGCGGCAGCGCCATAGATATCGCAGAACGTCGAGGCTACGACACGGGCAGCGAAGGTTGATGCAGCAAGCTCATGTTCTACGTACAGGTTCATGGATGTTTCGAAGACCTTTCCTTCGAAGTCGTTTGCCTTCTTACCTGTAATCATATAGAGAAAATTTTGTGCATGGGGGAGCGATGGATCAGGGCTCACAAGCTCCCTTCCTCGGGCTATTCGATATCCATGGGCAATGAGTATGGGCAGCTTGGCGATAAGCCTAGTCGCCTTTCGGATATTTGCTTCATGAGAGTTATCTTCCACTTCAGGATCGAAGACAGCCAGCATCGGGATGGCTATTCGCAATTGGTCCATGGGTTTGATGGAACTCGGCATAAGTCGAAGCCAATCGTACACTTCACGAGGAAGACTTCGATTGTCTTCCAGCTGCCGAGAGAAATTTCTCAGCTCTAGCTCGTTTGGCAGATGACCGAAGAGCAGCAGGTGGGCCACTTCTTCATAGGAAGCCTTGAGGGATACCTCGGAAAGGTCATAGCCCATCACAACGATGGAATGAGCCTCTACATCAATAGCGGAGATGCGGGATTCTGCAGCTATGACGTTCTCTAGACCAGGCACGTATTGAACCGTTGTCATCTAAACACCTCTAATAACTTTCCGTGCCTCCTCGGCTATCTTTCTGTCCTTTTTCTCATATTCTCCATACTTGATTAGATCGTAGAGTTCCTGCCTCGTTTGCATTAGGTCAAGCAGACCGGTCTGAGTTCCTTTATCCTTGAGTTCTAAAAGGGCTTGTTCGATTGCCTTTGCCGCAACTCGGAACGCTGTGACAGGAAAAACGACCATACTATAGCCGAGATCTTGAAACTGTTTCGCGGTCATATAGGGCGTTCTACCGAACTCCGTCATATTCGCCATAAGCGGTCTCCTCACTCTTCGCGCAAATTCCCTAAATTCTTCAATCGTCTCCAGAGCCTCCGGAAAGATAATGTCAGCTCCAGCCTTAGCGTATACCTGGCCTCTTCCAACAGCATCTTCAAACCCGTAGACTCCGCGTGAGTCGATGCGGGCAACTACGAGGAAGTCCGCGTTAGCTCTAGCCTCCATGGCGGCCTTAATCTTCTCCACCATCCTCTGTCGCGGGATGACCCGCTTTCCTGTAAGGTGACCACATTTCTTTGGCATCTCCTGGTCTTCAATCTGAATAGCCGAGGCACCCACCTCCTCCAATTCCCTGACCGCCCTATCGACGTTCATCACTTCGCCGAACCCAGTGTCGGCATCCACTATGATAGGTACATCCACAGCGTACGATATGTACCGAACCTGCTGCGCCACTTCATGCAAGGTTAAGAGACCGATATCAGGCATGGCTAGGC
Source organism: Nitrososphaerota archaeon (assembly GCA_023266955.1). Lineage (GTDB taxonomy): Archaea > Thermoproteota > Nitrososphaeria > Nitrososphaerales > JAHFOH01 > JAHFOH01. The sequence goes on along the minus strand of JAHFOH010000009.1, from coordinate 13,655 downwards.
TGGCTGAAAGGGCCGCCCCTGAAAGATAGACTGCCCTGAAGCCGAGTTCTTCAGCCAAAAGGGCACTCATTGGGTTAAAGATGCCAGGGACGATGCATACCTTCCTTAGCGCGAGAAGCCTTTTGAGAGGCGAAGACCCTCGCCGGCCTACTCTGCCCCAAAGTATCGAAACCATGCTTCAGTCACTTAAATTTCAACATGGTCGTGATCGCGGGAACATCCTTAACATCATCGATGCTCCAGACGACACGAAGGATCTCCCGTTGCTCAGTTTCAGATAGGACTGCTCGAGTCAGGTTCATGAATTTCTCTTCAACCTCGTAATGGTTGAATGAGAATACTGAAATAGATTTTGCTTTAGCAGACCAGCCGAAGGTTACATTTTGGACATTCCTTCTCTCGTTCTCAAAGGCGATAACAAGGCAGTCGCAAGGGCAATCACGCTTGTTGAAAATAGAGACGAGCAAGCTCAACAGCTCGTAAAGAGACTATATCCGCATACTGGACATGCTTTCGTCATAGGGGTGACCGGTCCAACCGGTACCGGAAAGAGTACTCTCGTCGACAAGATGATCATCGAGTACAGAAAACGTGGTAAGAAGGTGGGCGTTCTTGCGGTTGATCCGTCCAGTCCTTTCACAGGTGGAGCCCTACTGGGTGACAGGATCAGAATGCTCAGGCATAATCTTGATAGTGGCGTTTTCATCCGGAGCATGGCGTCAAGGGGAGATGTTGGCGGACTAGCGAGAGCTACCAGGGATGCGGTTAGAATTTTCGATGCTTCTGGAAAAGACATTATCATAATAGAAACGGTTGGAATAGGACAGACCGAATCTGAAATAATCCGGGTGGCTGATGCTACCGTCGTCATACTGATGCCCCAGTTGGGAGATGAAATTCAAGCAGTGAAAGCCGGCATAATGGAGATCGGTGATATCTTTGTTGTTAACAAATTTGATCTCGAAGGTGCAAATAGAACCTTCTATAACACCGCGGCCCTAATAGGCCCTAGAAACGGTTGGAAACCTCCAGTAATTAGGACGGTGGCTAAGACTGGGAAAGGAATTCCTGAGCTGCTGGACGCCTTACGCAAATTTCGAGAGTACCAGGAAGGTCAGCCCAATAGACAAAGGGTTCAGAAGGAAAAAATTGCTGCAGAGCTTCTAGGAAGAGTCAAGCAAGAGCTTACTGAAACAGTCTTGCGAAAATTGAATCAAAGTCCCGAATTCCAACAGCTAGTGGACCGCACCCTTGCGAAGAAGACGGACCCTAATACAGCGGCCAGAACTCTTCTTCGCCGTCTTATACGATTTACAGGTGAATAAGACGACCAGAATCCAAACAGACTCAGGAATTTCTGTGAAACATGTGTACGATGCCAGCGACGTCGCTGACAAATTAACCCGGAAACTCCTTCCGAAACCCGGAGTCTATCCATTCACAAGAGGGATTCATCGCCAGATGTACAGGGAAAGATTGTGGACTATGAGACAGTACTTGGGTTTCGGCAGCGCTGAGGAGACTAGTCGACGTTTCAAATTCATGATTGATCAAGGTCAGTCTGGTCTTAGCGTGGCCTTTGACCTTCCCACTCAACTTGGTTACGATTCAGATAACCGCAGAGCTAAGGGAGAGGTCGGAAGAGTTGGAGTGCCGATCAGCTCTTTGCGTGACATGGAGATACTCTTCCAGGGTATAGACTTGAGCCATGTTAGCACGTCGATGACGATAAACGCGACAGCGGGAATAATCTTAGCTATGTATGTGGCAACTGCCCAAATGCAGGGGGCACCAACGGATAAGCTGCGCGGGACCACGCAAAATGACATCCTGAAGGAATACATCGCGAGGAATACTTTCGTTTACCCGCCAGAGCATTCACTCAAACTTGCTACAGACATAATTGAGTACTCTATGCATAGCCTACCCAAGTGGTATCCAATTAGCATCTCCGGATACCACATTCGTGAAGCCGGAGCAAATGCAATTCAGGAATTGGCCTTCTCCTTTGCGAATGCCATAGCTTATGTGGAAACCGCGATCAGCAGAAGACTTAGAGTAGACCAGTTCGCACCTAGGCTATCATTCTTCTTTGCGTGTAGAAACGAGTTTTTCGAAGAGATTGCCAAATTCAGGGCCGCAAGAAGGATTTGGGCTCGGATAATGAAAGAGAAGTTCAAAGCGAAGAAGACAGATTCTTTGAAGCTGAGATTTCACACTCAGACTAGTGGGGAGACATTGACCGCACAACAGCCTGAAATTAACATAGTGAGGATTTCAATACAGGCTCTAGCGACAGTTCTAGGCGGTACACAATCCTTACACACTAACTCAAAAGATGAAGCACTCTCTCTTCCGACGGAGGAATCGGCGAAGCTTGCATTAAGAACTCAGCAGATAATCGCATACGAGACAGGAGCGACACGGGTTGCTGACCCACTGGGAGGCTCTTACTATCTCGAATATCTCACTTCAGAGATTGAACGACAAGTCGTGAAGGAGTTAGAAAAGATTGAAAGAATGGGCGGCGCTCTCCAAGCAATAACCAGCGGTTACATGCAGCAGGAGATTAGGCGATCGGCCTATCAACAGCAGCAACTAATCGACTCGGGTGAGACGATTATGGTAGGAGTCAACAAGTTTGTAGATAAAGAAGAACCTAGCATCAAACCCCATACTATAGATCCCAGAAGCGAAGAGGCTCAGCTGAAAAGACTCAAACAAATCAAAGAAATGAGGGAGTCCAAGAAAGTACATTCAGCCCTCGAGAAAGTGCAAAAGGCTGCCGAAAGAGGCCAGAACTTGATGCCCTTTTTCCTAGCAGCCGTTAAGGAATATGCTACACTAGGTGAAATAAGTGATGTTCTGCGGAACGTCTATGGAGAATACAGACCTCCAACCATATTCTGACAACATTAATGCCCTATGTTCAGTTGGATGCAACAAGGGTATTCTATCGCGACAGGGGACGAGGTCAACCCGTCCTCTTCATCCATGGCGCCTGTGAGAACTCAAAGTTCTGGAAACATCAAATCGGGCAGATAGGGGCTCGTTCAATAGCTCTCGATCTACCCGGTCATGGAAATTCGTCAACAGGCCCGAAGATCAATTCGATACGCGCATATTCATCCATTGTGGGAAGCTTCATGAAAATTCTCCGTCTCGAAGGTACGGTAGTGGTCGGCCACTCCATGGGAGGAGCCATCGCAATTGAGCTGGCTCTAAACCTTCGAAATGACCTAGCAGGAATAGTGCTAGCTAATTCAGGAGCCAAACTCGGAGTTTTGCCAGAAATTCTTACTGGCCTTCAAACCAATCCAGAAAGAACTCTGAGGGAAATAATCTTGCCTAGGGCGTTATTCGGAGACTCCAGGCTAAGAGCCTGGATACTTAGCCAGAGTTTGTTACACGGGGGAAAGGTGTGCGGGCAGGATTACAGGATTTGCAGTAGATTCGATGAAAGAGCACGTCTTTCGGAAATATCACTACCCGTCCTTATCTTGGCAGGAGACCATGATGGCCTGACACCTGTGAAATGGTCTGAGTTTTTGCATGAGAGACTTGATCGCTCTAGCTTACTTATCATCGACAAGACAGCCCATATGAGCATGCTTGAGGACCCGGAGACATTCAATTACGCCCTGACCCAATTCATCCATCATATTAAAAAGGAAACCAGCTAACGCGCTTGCATCTCCCGCTTTAGCAGGTACGAGGAGAATCCCTCGACATCGACCTGCATCATTCTTCGTCGAAGCGGATCTCTTACAACTGGTCTGTAGGACTCAAACTCCGTTGCCAATTCGTCAAGCAGAGCCTGAACATCGTATCCGTTTCGAAGTCTTCCAGACAAAAATCTGTTCCAAATCTCATATGTTCTGAGGTTTAGATCGAAGATACTTTCAGTCTCGGCTGTGTATCCGTAATGGGGGAGGAGAATATGACGGGGCCTTCGATTCCTCAGCTCTTCGATATTACGTAAAGCCTTTTCCAAGTCGAATGAAGGCGGTGGACTGGCTGGAATGAGCGCATTCCATTCTTTGAAGTATATTCCGAGTGCGTCGCCGCTAGCTATGCTCCCAGTTGTAGTTTCCAGAATACTCATATGATGCGGCGCGTGTCCAGTTGTAGCAATGAATTCCAATTCGGCGTCTCCCAGATTTAGAGTGTCTCCATCGTGGACTGCAGTCACTCGGTTTGGGTCAATGGGCTCAATCGTACCCCAAAGTCTTGCTAGCTCGCCCAAGGCTTCTGAGGATGAAGCTCTGAGTCTCGAAGGTTCGACTAGGTGCTTGACCCCAGGCTCGAGGGCCAAGATTCTGGTGTTTGGCATCCTTTGAAGCAGTTGCCATGCTCCTCCCGCGTGGTCAAGATGAATGTGAGTGACAACGATATAGTCAATGTCCGAAGGTTGATACCCTGCGGCCTGCAGGCCCTGCAAAATTTCTTCGCTTAGAGATGATGGACCACACTCAATTAGGCAGATCTTCTTCGAGGCTACCACGTATATTGAGATCAATTTCGGAGTGCCGAAGTTTCCAAGAAAGAACACGGGTCCGTCTACACGCTCAGCCATCGGTTTTCACAAGGATTTCCTGGCTATTTATTGCGGTTGCCCTCTCATTTCTTGGGTTCTGAAGGACTCTGTGAAATCGTTGGGGATAAGATGCGGGTAAGGAAGGAGTAGCTCTACCTCGAACTATTTATAGAGCAGTCATGAGGATCGTCGGCACTGATGAGTTCAGCCGAATTCCGGCACATTGTTAGAATCGCGGGTAGGGACCTCAGCGGAACCAAGAAGGTAGTCGCAGCTCTAACAGACATAAGGGGTGTGGGGTACAGCTTGGCTCAGGCAGTTCTGAACTTGGCTAAGATAGATGGACGCAGTCGACTAGGGAGTCTTAGTGAAGATCAACTGAAGGAAATCGAGGCTAGCATTAGAGATTTGTCCAAGATTGGGGCGCCAGCCTGGCTAATGAATAGACGGAAGGATATAGAGACTGGGACGGATCGACATCTGATTGGAGCAGATTTGGATCTTACCATCAAAACTGATATCGACAGGGAGAGATCGGTAGGCAGTTGGCGAGGATGGAGGCACTCGCTGGGTCTCAAAGTTAGGGGTCAACGCACACGAACAACAGGTCGGAAGGGCAGGGCTGTGGGCGTTAAGAAGGCAGAACTTCGTGTCCCTACCGAGGAGAAGAAAGAATAGTTGGGTGATCCAAAGAAGCCTCGTAAGAAGTATTCCAGCCCGAAACATCCTTGGCGTGGCGTACAACTCTCTCAGGAGCTTTTCCTAGTTGGGACCTACGGGCTCAGGAACAAGAGGGAGCTTTGGAGGGCTCAGACTGAGCTATCCCGAATCCGCAAGCAGGCTAGAATGCTCTTAGCTGCTCCACCTGAGATTAGAGCATCTGCCGAGCCAAAGTTACTTACATCACTCTCTCGGAGAGGGTTGGTCCCAGAAGGTGCTTCTCTTGATGACGTGCTTAGTCTGACGATAGAGAACCTTCTGGAGAGGAGGCTACAATCCGTTGTTTGGAGAAAGGGATTAGCTAGCAGTCCGTATCAATCTAGGCAAATGGTAACTCATGGTCACATTACGCTAGGAGATAGAGTGATCACGGTACCGAGCTACGTGGTAGAAAGAGAGGAAGAGGGGACGGTTCACCTCAGAGAGGATAGTCCAATCGCTAAGTTGGTAGCCGTTAAATCGGCTGAGTCGACGAGCGAGGCTTAAGAGACGACTTCGACAGAGTCTATCTTCCCGTCCGCGTCCAGATCAAAGCCTCTGATAACCGTAGCCCACTCGTCTTGACCGCGGTAGGCTCTTAGTAGTAAGCTCCAGAAGCTTGTAAGTGCTATTACGGCGGCTTTCGTCCCTACATGCCTATTTCCAGCTAAAACAATGATAGCCTTTTTTTCATCGAAGGGATTTCTAATTTTTGCGACAACCGCATCACTCTCTCCACTAAATAGCCTGCCTTCAAGGTCCCGGAGACCGGCCCAGTAGTTTTGCTCGTCAAAACGGATTGTAAGATAACGGTTAACTTCAGCCGTTATCAGATTGGTTCCGGGTCCTCCTATCAGTATAAGATTATTCTTCTCATCTCTATCCCTTTTCACATCCACATCCAGCTTTACCGTAAATTCCCTCGGGGTATAGCAGAACTGCCCCAAGAAGAGACCTAGGTGGATCGCATAGTGGCCGTCCCTAGCCACTGTCTTGTTGGGGCCATGGGGCTCAGGGGAACCGACCACTATCCTTGAGTTAAAAATTCCCTCTCCGATGATCGGATTGAGAAACTGCTGCAGCTGTCTGTCCATAGCAGAAGCGATTGAAACTGGTCTGTCGCCGAAAGGCAGCTCCAGACCAACCGCTTTAGCAGCGGCCTCGTAGTATCTCGCTATACCTCCCTTCAGTCGCTCCTGTTTGGTCTCAATTATCAATCCGGATTTGACTAGTTTTCTGCTGTAATAGTAGACTTTTTGCCTGTATAGTCCAAGCTCTTTGGCCACTTCGGCCGGATACCTCGCTTTCTCCGCAAAGGCTTTGAAGATCATCCAGCCCGTTCGACTGAGAAGAGGTCGTATTGGCTCGGGCTTCTGGAAGATGGCGATTTCCTTCCCTACCAACCCCCCTGAACCTAACTTGGTTACAAGTCTAACGTCAGGCATTCAAGCCCTCAGTGCTCGCCATGTAAAAAAAGCTTTTTACAGGTGAAACTTCTCGTGCTGAGGCTGTTTTAAACCCCAATCTGAAGGTGCACACCCAAACGCCATTGTGCGGCATCATTGGATACATAGGCGAAGAAAAAGCCTCGCCCCTACTCCTGAACGGTCTAAGAAGGATGGAATACAGAGGCTATGACTCAGCGGGGATGTGTGTCTTGCATGGCGACAGAATGTATGTCAAAAAAGGCGCCGGCAAGGTGGATGAAATCAATGCGAAACACAACTTTATCACACTAGAAGGCACAGTCGGAATTGCTCACACTCGATGGGCAACCCACGGGCAAGTAAATGAGACTAACGCTCATCCGCACCTCTCTTGTAACGGCGAAATTGCCGTAGTTCACAATGGAATCATAGAGAATCACCAAGAACTTCGTAAACTGTTATTGGAGGAGGGACATCGATTTACAAGTGAAACCGATACCGAAGTAATCGCTCATCTTCTGGAGAGAGGCTACAGGAGTGGATTCGATGTTCGTTTGTCACTTCTCGAAACTGTGAAGATGCTAAAAGGGGCTTTCGCAATAGTTGCCCTGTTCAGGGCTAATCCCGATGTTATCGCAGGTGCTCGAAAGGACGCTCCGTTGGCAGTCGGATTTGGCAAAAACGAAAATTTCCTCGCAAGCGACGTCCTTGCTTTCGTCGGGAGGACAGACAAGGTGGTTTTCCTTGACAACTACGAGGTTGTCTTTGTAAGAAAAAGGGGGTTAGAGTTCTTAACATTTGATGGCACACCGGTCGTGAAGACGCCCGTTCAAGTCGCTTGGGAAATTGGGGACGTCACAAGGAAGGAGTTCAGACATTACACCATAAAGGAAATTCACGAGCAGCCCGACACTGTCGAGAGGGCAATTTATCAGGACCGTGATAAGCTTGAGAGCTTTTGCAAAATTGTCAGGGATTCTGCGAAGATCTATGTCACTGCAAGCGGCACAAGCTACCATTCAGGCCTAATTGCAAAGTACCTTCTTGCTAAGTATGCTAAGATCCCGTGTGAAGTTACGCTGGCAAGTGAGTTCAGCTCCTTAAACGGACTCATTGATGAAAGGTCAGTAATTCTCGCGATTTCTCAAAGTGGCGAGACGGCTGATGTTCTTCACGCGATAGCAGCTGCCAAGAGAAGTCGCGCAAAGGTTCTCTCTATCGTTAATGTCGTTGGCTCCTCTCTTGTGCGTGAAAGTGACCTAGGTTTGTTAATGAACTGTGGTCCTGAAATTGGAGTCGCTGCTACCAAGAGCTTCACCGCTCAGGTGGCACTCATAAATCTCATCGTTGCGAAGCTTTCGAACGGTAATTTAGTGGAAAGTCATCTCAAGAGTATCGTCTTGAGAGTTCAGCAAGTGCTAAGAAATGAAGAGCATATCATCGAAATCTCTAAGCAGTATAGCGAGAATCCTGACTTTTACTTCGTTGGTAGAGGAATTCACTATCCCGTCTCATTGGAAGGCGCCTTGAAGCTAAAGGAGCTCTCTTACATTCACGCTGAAGGGATGGCCGCAGGAGAGCTGAAACACGGAACCCTTGCCCTCATTGATCGTGGCACTCCTGTCGTTGTTATCAATCCTGAGGACGATACCTATGATGATACTCTCACCAATGCGGCGGAAATGAAGGCCCGAGGCGCAAAGATAATAGGGATTTCAACGAAGATCAGCGACATCTATGATGAATTTGTGCGGATACCAGAGGGCCATGAGAGCACATATCCGATCCTTGAAGTCATTCCGTTACAAATGCTTGCTTACTACATAACAGTTGAGAGACAGCAGAACCCCGACTATCCCAGAAACTTGGCGAAATCTGTAACCGTCAAATGACTGACTGCTATTAAGTGGTTACTACTTGGCTAGGGCGATTTCTTCTATTGCCTCAGGATTCTCCAGGTTTGAGAGATCGCCCAAATCTCTCTGACCCAAGTACTTCGCTCGAATCAGCCTCCGCACAATTTTTGCATTTCTCGTCTTCGGAAGATGCGCCACGAACTTGACTTCTCGTGGCTTGAAAGCCTTACCGAGCCGGGATGCGACAAGCTCACTCAAGGCTTCTCTCAAACTTTCGCTCGGTCGATAACTAGGGTTGAGAACGGAGAAACAGACCACTACCTCTCCCTTGACTTCATCCGGCACTCCAATGGCTGCTGCCTCTGTTACTGCGGGATGCGATGTCAATGCGGACTCGATCTCCGCCGGACCGACCCTCTTGCCCGCTAGCTTGATAGTGTCGTCTGACCTTCCGTGCAGATACCAGAATCCATCCTCGTCAATCGACGCCCAGTCACCGTGAACCCACACATCTTTCCATCTCGACCAATAGGTTTCAAGGTATCTTTGAGGATCCTTCCAGATCCCTCTTGTCATGCTGGGCCAAGGTTTCTTAGCGACAAGTTCTCCTACCTCGTTACGAACAGGTTTACCTTCATCGTTGAAGACATCAACATCCATGCCTAGTGATGGTCCACCTAGAGTAGACGGCTTAAGGGGCATTATGGGAAGGGGTGAAAGAAAGCATGCTCCAACCTCAGTCCCCCCAGAGAAGTTAATGATAGGACAACGTTGTCCCCCTACCTTATCAAAGAACCAGAGCCAAGCGTCAGGATTCCATGGCTCGCCTGTGGAACCAAGGATTCTGAGAGTACTCATGTCATGTTTACGTACCCAATCATCTCCGTGACGCATTAGCGCTCGAATGGCTGTTGGGGATACTCCGAGAATGGTGATTCCGTGCCTCTCAACCATATCCCAGATCCGGTCAGGCCTAGGGTAGTCTATGGCCCCCTCATAGAGGAAGATTGTTCCCCCCAATGCCAAACCTCCAACGATCTCCCATGGAGCCATGATCCAACCCATATCAGTGAGCCAGAACAGGATATCATGGTCCTTCAGATCGACCTGGTACGCTACCTCCTGCGCGATTTTCACGAGGAATCCACCGTGAACGTGCACAGACCCCTTTGGCCTACCTGTCGTGCCCGACGTGTAAATTATCAAAAATGGATCTTCAGAATCTAGTTGCTGGGTGACGCACTCCTCAGGTGCACTGGACAAAAAGTCTTGCCACCAGAAATCCCTACCTTCCATCCATGGAACTTTCTCACCAATTCGACGCGATACTACCATTCGCCCGACGGACGGACACTTTCGAACCGCTTCATCCGCAACACTCTTCATCTCAACCTTAGAACCTCTTCGGTACATTCCATCTACTGTGAAGAGAAGCTTTGCGTCGCAACCTGAGAGCCTGCTTGCTACAGCTTCTGCCCCGAAGCCTGAGAAGATCGGCGTGTATATCGCTCCAATCTTTGATAAGGCCAATGACGCGATGACTGCTTCGGGAGTCATTGGCATGAATATGCCCGCAACATCCCCGATTCCAAAGCCCGATGCCTTCAAGGCATTAGCCAATCTACTGACTTCTCTGTCCAGCTCCCAGTAGGTCAGCTTCGTTACTGAGCCATCTTGTCCTTCCCAGATCAGCGCCAGCTTGTTACGTCCGATAGAAGTGGCATGTCTATCGACGCAGTTGTGAACTAGGTTGATCTTACCGTTCAGGAACCACTTTGCCCATGGAATGCCTTCTGAAATGTCCAGCACCTTTTCGTATGGTCGGAACCATTCTATCCCGAGGTCCTTGACAACGGCATCCCAGAACCATTCAATATCTTCTGTAGAGCGCTTGACGAGGTCTTCATAGGTTGTAATTCTGTTGTTGTTCATGAATCGTTTGATATTGCTGGTCTCGATTAGTTCCTGTGGGGGTTTCCAGACGATGGCAGATGTCAGTGACATGGACTTTGCTTTCAGATTAGCGCACCGGACTTAATTATTTGCTGATTGAAGCGACGCCCATGTTTAATGCACATAGTTGTATGTTCTTAGCCGATTTCGGTAGGGAAGTTGATCGAGAAGTGTGAATTCATAAAGAGTAGATGAAGGTATCTGCACTATTTTGGCTTCGAAGCCTGCTTTTGGCAATGGCCAGTGGCGCCGGGGGTGGGATTTGAACCCACGAGACCCTTGCGGGTCACAGGCTAACAGTTATGATTCTTTCCAGGCCTGCGCCCTACCAGGCTAGGCGACCCCGGCACTAACGTCATCACAGTGATTTGCCTTAGACTGTGACCGTTCCAACTGCATTGCACTAGGCCGAACTATTGCCTATAGCCTTACCCTTAGTCTTACTCGCAGCTTGGAGCTGAACGCATCATCGTCCGGGCAGTAGCGCTAGAGCCATTTTATTCTTCGGAATACAAATACTGCTGTCACCGTGAGTATAATCTGAGCCACTATCACAGCTGGGTATGCCAGAGGTACCCGGAGCTCTGGCATGAATACGAAGTTCATGCCGAAATGACCCGCAATTACATTGGGTATCATCAGGACGACGGTTAACGCCGTAAGTTTCTTTACGACGTCGTTAAGCCTTTCAATTCTTTTGTTGAGTTCCGTCGTGATTTGCAGCTCATGGTCGCGCGCTACATCTTTGAGCATGTTGAACCTGTTCCTGCATCGATCTAGGAGCCCGCTGCTTTCAGCCATCAGCACACTGTAGTCGAAGGAAATATGTCGGGTCTCCACTTCCTTTATGGTTCTCTCCTCTAACCTAATAACTATGTCGTGAAAATCTTCGAGTCTGTCGTATAGGCGTTCGAATTCAAAAGAGAGATCACGGTACCTCTTGGCATTGAAGCGTTCCTCAAGTTCCTTCATGCCGCTAATCAGGGTCTCAAGCTTAGTCTTGTAGTTGACCTGCGCCTTGTTCAAAGTTAGGAAACTAAGAACTGTGCTTTTTCCGTAGGGCTTGCTATAGACCTTTGCGAATGACTCAAAGGATTGAGGAGCAGGAGGCTTCTTTGAGTACAGGAAGGCTTTTTCTTCACTTAGGAAGAGTAGGTTGTTGGGGTCCTCATCCTCGTAATCCTTGATGTTGAGTATTAGATACTTGTCTGAGGTCTTAACGAAGCTTGTGTTCAGCTGCGTTACTGATATGAAGTCGAAGCTGAAACCTGTCTCCTGTACTGCTTTCGAGAAGAGGGTGAGGTCGGCAAAGAGCCGAAGTTCAACTCCATGGTTTACGGTCTGCATCTAGACACCTCCAAGTCTCCGTGGTGCTATTGCTGTTTTATACGCCTATTGGGTGCGATTGACAAAAATGATTCATCAATAGCGAAATCGTCGTGCACGGTCCCCGGATATCACGGAGGATGTGCATCCATCATTCAGCAAAGCTGCAAGGCACAATGTGAGGGCGAGGCGCTTGTATGCTTTAAGTTATTGTGCCGTCAGACTAATGTCGCTATAATCAAACTTCGAACTCGTCCCATTAATTATCTTAGGCAGGTTTTATGATGCTGTAACTACTTTTTCCTTGCTCTTCCAGAGCTTTGGATAGGTGTCAAGCTTCATAATGACCCTCCTGGTCAGGAAGGCGATACCTCTTTCCGTCTTTTGAATCTCGTCCGAACTCATTGCGGCCTCCGAAATTGCGACTAACTCACCCTTCAAGGTAAAAACAGCTACGGCGTCACCCTTCAATATTCCAGGAGAAATTCTCAGAACGCCAGGGACAGCCAGCTGAGCTCCGTGACAAATCGCATCAACCGCGGAATCTCTGATAACTACATTCTTCAACCCGAAAACTGCATATTCGACAGGCTTCACGATCGCTCTGATAGAAATCTCGTCTCCCTCCTCCTTCCAACGCTGATATGCGTCATACAGCAGATGAAGGCTAACAAAGCCATCGGACTCGCTCAGATGACTTACCCTGGTCCTCCTTAACTCAACCATTGTAGCTCCTGGACCCAAAACTTCTCCGATATCGTAAACCAACTTTCTAATGTAAGTGCCTGCTTGGCACAGAACTCTTAGGAGGAGAAGTCTGCCGAATTCCTCGACTAAATCTAATGTGTAGATCGTCCTAGTTCTCGTCTCGCGCTTGACCGAAGATCTCTGAGGAGGCCTCTGATAGATGTCTCCCACAAACTCCGAGAGCACCCTTTTCAGTTTGCCGTTATCCACAGGATCGTGCAGCCTAGCTACAGCGTAGTACTCTTTGGGACCTAGGAGGAGAACAGAGAGAGCCTTCGTGGCCTCTCCCAAACCAATGGGAAGAAGACCTGTGACTCCCGGATCTAAAGTTCCGCTGTGACCTGCTTTTTCAACATGAAAAATCCTCTTGACCCAAGCTACAACCTCATGACTTGTTGGCCCGTCCGGCTTGTCCACTAGAATCAAGCCGTATTGAAGTAGCTGATCTATCCCTCGTTTATCCGGATAGAATCCTCTCTCCTCATCCGTCTGCTCCTCATCGATCACAATCTGCTCAGAACCAGATGAATTCATACGAAATGCTTCACGATCGAATGAAGAATCTCCACAACATCGTCAACGGTCAAATTGTCAGTGTTTAGCACAAAGTCAAAAACCGAGAGGTCTTCCCCGAATCTAATTCCGTACAGATTCCGGTATATTCTCTGATTCTCCAAATCTCTCTCAAGAATAATGTGCAGAGCCTTATCGTGGGGCATCTTATCTCGCGTCGCCAGTCTTCTTGCCCTAACTTCCTGAGACGCTCTCAACCAAATTTTGACGCCACCTTCCACAAGCCAGGGAGCTGTATAGCTGGTCATCGCAACCTTCCCCTGTTTCGCAACGTTCACAAGCCTCGCATCAACCTCTTTATCGAACTGCGAATTCTTCTTTCTCTCCTCCAAGAATTTCATTCCGTCCTCTGTTTCCCACCAGTCCTCACCTGAAGGTCTGTATCCCCTTTCTATTGCGAGTTCCTTCAGAGCGTCGCCGGCACAGTAATACTTCAACCCGAACCGGTCAGCCAGAGCTTTAGCTGCCGTTGACTTCCCGACTGCTGGCATTCCAGATATCACCAAGAGTACCAGTTGAGCTGTCACCATATGAATT
>JAHFOH010000245.1 GCA_023266955.1 Nitrososphaerota archaeon | reverse complement strand
AGGGTTGATACACCATTTATGTGCGAGAGCGAGTTCTCAGCCTACAGAAGGAGCACCGTGCAGCCCCTGCGATCCGGCTGCATGTGTGACGACATAGAGTTAACAGTTGCATTGCGGTCCACCGGTCTCAGGGGAACTTATGATGAGAAAGCCGTTTTCTTCGAACGCGAGGCTTTTACGCTAAGGTCGAAGTTGAGCCACAAGCTTAGACGAGGAATGGCAAATCAGCACGCTCTGATTAGAACAAGATCAGCTTTCTTCAATGGAAAGTATGGCAATTACGGGAAAATCGTATTTCCATTCGAGTTCTTCGTTCACATAGTCTCCCCGATTCTCGTCTCATCCGGACTGGGACTCCTTCTCGCGATCCTCATAACAACGACACCCATCTTGGGCATCTACGGAATCCTATTTCCACTCCTAATCGCGATTCCGTCTTTTGCAATCGTCTACTCACTCACGAAGAAGTACGAAACCGCAAGACTGATACGGATTAGAAGTGCATTAGACCTGATAGCTGGAGCAGCTGCCTTCATCTTCTTTCAAGTTGCCCTCTTTGTGAGCCTCGTCCAGTTGGGGCTAAGAGGCCCTCGTCTAAAGTGGGAAAAAATCTCTGAAACGAGGAGTGGCCCTATGACTGGTACGAAGATTTCTTAACCAAATTTACATCAGCAAAAACAAGACCAAACATGATTTTCATAACTGACACTGAATCGGAGACCTGCTGGCAAGTGTGACGGCAGTTCGGGAAGTGACTGTGCTGGGAGCTAGACTTTCATGAGGCGAGGATTCCTCATTGCGATCTCGGGAATCGATGGGAGTGGAAAAACCACCCAGATTGATACTCTCGAAGCACGACTGAGGACGAGCAATGCTCACGTGTTGAGAATATGGTCGAGGTGGAGACCGATCTCATCACTTCCTCTTCTATCACTGTTCCTTCACAAGGGATACGCGGAGGTTCACTCCACGAGCAGCATAGGGTTTGTTGAGACTCACATTCCATGGAGGAGTGGAGTTGCCTCGGTCTGGTGTCTACTCACTCACCTCGACAACTTCATGAAGACGACTATCAAACTCGTCATCCCGCTACTCCTAGGATACACGATAATCTGTGATCGGTACACCCTAGACTTGTTGGTGGAAGGAATGGCAGACCTTCGCGACCCGTCAACAAGCAGGAGGCTTGGGTATCGGCTGTTGAGGCTGCTTCCTCATCCGAACATAGCGTTCTTCATAGATGTGAGTGGGGAACTAGCATTCAGCCGCAAGCCAGACCTGCCTAGCCTAGAACACTTCACTGAGAGGGTCAGCCTGTACAGGGAACTATGCAATAAGCTGGATGAGACAGTCATAGATGGGAAGCAGAGTCGAGACGAGATCCGCGACAGGATCTGGGAACGGGTTTCGAGAGATATGAAGGACCGAAGGGGTGGATGAGTTTCAAAGTCTGTTTCGTAGGTGATGATGTACATCCTCCTTGGAACCACGCCAGTTCTATACTCGCCAAACGTCTGATCGAGTGTCTCGCCCAGAAGGCAGACTGCTTCCTAACGACTGTCTCCTCTCCTAAAAGTCGGGATGTCTTCTATAGGTCGGTGAAGATAGCACCGACGCCAAAAGCGTCAAGGATCAGAGGCCTCACTTCGATTAAGCTCTCACTCTCGGCCAAGACGACAACTCCCGACATCGTCCATCTCGTCGGCACCAATGCCCTTGCATTTGCTCCAGTATTCAAGCTGATGGAGGGACGAGGTCGAATTGTCAGACATGTCTTCACATCATATGATGTGGGTGATCGCGCGGTGCGGCCGCTTAGATGGCTGACCAATACTCTTTTCATAAACAGTTATGCTTTCACAACCCCGAATATCGGAGAGTGGGCCCAAGAGAATTCTCCCCGCACCCGAAAGTTCCTAATCAGACCGCCAATCAACTGCGACCTTTACAGGCCACTAAATCATCAACCTCGCATTTCGGACGAGAAGACGGTTCTCTACATGGGTCCCTTGTGGGGGACACGATTCCCTGCGATGCAGGTCTTGATTGCGATGAGGCAGCTATCCAAAATAGGAGTCGACGCCCACTTAATTGTCCTAACGAGCGCCAAACGCTCATCGCAGACCGACCAGGATAGGCTCCAAGCAATGGCACGGAGCTTTGGGTTGGAAGCACGGGTTACGGTTAGGAGAGTGGACCTGTCAGAGGAAGAAAGGGTCGAAGCATACAACGCCGCTGACGTGGTAATCTTTCCTTACGTTGGTCCAGTGCCCGAAAGGCTCGCGGACCCTCCCTTC
>JAHFOH010000244.1 GCA_023266955.1 Nitrososphaerota archaeon | reverse complement strand
CCTTCCCACTACTCAGTGATACTGATAGCAAGGTAGCTCAAGCTTACGGGGTACTAAGACCGGAAGGCACTTCGACACGCCGTGTTACTTTCATCATTGACAAGGAGGGCAAGATCAGCTACATCTTTCCAAGAGTGGATGTAACGAAGCACACTCAAGAAGTCATTGAAGTACTGAAGAGACTGAAAAGCTAGACCATCATTCTTCTTACGATAGTAAGACCAAGACTATTGCAGGAACGCCCGCTAAACCCATTATTTCTGCGGCCCCTTCAACCATCCAGATAGCCCTAGCTCTCTGACCGTCATTGTTAGGGGCTTCAGATCGTATGACTTCTGTTGGCGATTTTCATCCAGGTAAAGAAGCCTCGGCCTTAGGTAGGTTACGCCGCGACTCTGAGCCTTCAAAACGACCCTGATGTGCTCGCTTTTTAGAGGCCCAAGCTTTCTACCTCTCAAATTAAGGGAATTATCCTCCACGAAGTACCCCTCAGGCGGCTCCTTTAGCGTAAATCCTCCTGCCAAGATTCCCTCGATTCTAGTGAGAATCGCCTCTGCCCTCCCAGCGTTAACCAATTCTAGATCCAAGTAAACTTCCTGCCCGACGTTAACGTCATCATCACTTACTGTGAGACTGGCTTGCATCAGTGCATGCTCGAATGTCTCGAAACCGACCGCATCCTCCGTAGAAGCAGTCGGTGTCGTAAAGGAAGACGTGGCCGATAGTAACGTCGGGGCCCGCAGAGCTTCAACGAGGGTGACAGCAATCTCTCGTTTCCTTCGAATGCTCTCCGCCATTCTTAGCGCCTCATTCTTCTTTCCTGTATAACCTGCCCCATCAAACAGCTCGGCTGCGTTCATGAAGCATTTTTCCCCTAGTTCGTAAAGTTTCGTTCTCTTCTGAGGATCAGCCTCGATTTGCGCTGTGTTGCAGTAAAGGAAGGCGTCGAACAAAATCTGAGTTGCAGTTGCCCATTCGGAAGCCTTTGTAAAGCCTGCTTTCGCGTAATACGTTCCGGCTGTCTCTAAGTATTCTTTCGCCGCCGAATGAAGCTTGGAATCGCGTAACGATTCGTATCTTGTCCCGGCTTCGAGTGCTCGGCAGACGTAGCTGTGCCCCAAGGCAAGTAGACCTGTCCTTTCCGTAACGCTAGTTTCGTTAGCGGTCGTGAACAGCGTACAGGCTTCAGCGTATAGGTCTGCTGAGGCCTTTGCCTCAGCGAGCGCCATCTTCTCCCAAGCACGGCACAATTGAATTATCGGGACAAGTTCCCGACTCTCAGCTTCAGAGGTCATTGCTGCTGCGACATTCTCGAAGATTGAGGCCGCGGTCGAGTACCTCTTCGCGCTGGACATGTGGTCCCCAGACCTATCACTCAACCTTCCTTCTTCGAGTGCTGCCCTCCCCTCACAATACTCCCTCCGCAGTTCAGACGCAGCAATCAACTGAAGAGCTTCAGCGCTTTCTTCGGGGTCGCTGATCGAGTCAACTGTCTGCTCCAAAGCGAGTCTTGACTCTTGAAATGATCGGGCCGCATTGATGAATTCTATGCGAGCTTCTTCACTCCTCTCGTCCCTACTAAGTGCCTCTCCGCCTTCTAGGGTTGCCCATGCGTGATAATTCGCGGATAAGTAACTCCATCGTTTTGAGTTCCTAAAATAATTCGATGCCTCGGTATACTGAGTCTTGGCTGAATCGTACTCCTCTTTTCCATGGCTAGTTCTTGCCCTCGATATTGCCGCCCATGCTTTCATGTAAAGCGCGTAGTCTTCGTAGAGATCCTTCAAGCTTGGTATTTGCTTGACCGCTGCTTCGTAGCTTTCAGAGGCTTTGGTGAAGGAAAGCTCAGCTTCAGCGTGATTCTCGAGCCTATGGAGTGTGGCGCCTTTCCTCCAGTAGGCCTCGGCAACTCTAGCAGGAACTCCTATTCTGGAATAGGCGTCAATGGCTCCGTCGAGAACTTTGACCAGCTTATTTTGCAGAGCTACGTTAGATGTGACCGCGTATGACTCGCTGAGGATACGAGCGTAGGTATCGTAGTAAGGACCAAGGCGCGAAATTAGGTGCTCGGCATCAGCCACGGTCTTCAGGGCTTTCTGTGCGCTTTCAAGGCAGAGTTCCATGTCCTTCATAGCAAACTCCAACAGAGCCGTTCTTCGATCGGAACTCTGCTCTAACCTTGAAAGAGCCGATCTTATCATTGCTAAAGATGAGAGGTCTACGGCTCGTGCCCAATAGCTATAGGGGAACGTTTTCATTCCAATCTCGATTCTTTCCTCCCTCAGTTTCATCGCTTCC
>JAHFOH010000078.1 GCA_023266955.1 Nitrososphaerota archaeon | reverse complement strand
TGAGTTTGTTATACTTAGTTGACCTTAAGGGTCGAGTTCAAGTAGATTGAGGTAATAGGAAAGAGAAAGAAGTTATGGTAGACTAGAGCCTATACACAGTCACACATATATATATCGATGTATATACTAGTAGGAAGCAAGTGCAGATAATGATCCACAGCCGTAATCGACTACCTATTTCAGTACGTAGTTAGTAAGGCAAGAATACAAAGATAGAGCGAATAGCTCGACAGTATCTTATTAATATTATTATTTCCTTCTTCTTATTGTTCTGATTGTTATCTTAAGGCATAACACCAACGGCTTTCTTCGAGTCGTTAGTAAGCTTCATAGCAGGAGTGAACGTCACGTTGCAGTATATGAACTTTCTGCTTATCACCTCACAGTACGGTAGTAGTATATCTCCGGTTGACCGTCGCCTGTCTTCCACTTGGGTAGGATCAGATATAGGGCGGTCTTCACCTTCTGGGGTACGATAATGATACGCATACTTTCCACTTGTGCCTAAAGACATGAAGAGGTGAATCTTAACAGAGCTCATAATAGGTCGTTCACTGAGGACGATTTCTCCCATGTAGACGTTCTCCAAAGAAGCTGGGTTTCCAAATGCCACTCGTGCTCCTACCGACATGTCGATGAGGGTTCCGAGCGGATCGTAATGACAAGAGATGTCATTAATAGTACCCTTGTTGGCCCCTGGAGGTACCTTCCTGAGGAGACGTAGGGGAACGCGTTCGTCGCGATTCTGTAGTTTCACCGACGTAGTGGATACTGATTCCACAACATAGATTTGACGATTATAGACCACCATATCGCCAGCTTCGACGTGGGTTTGAGCAGCAGTAGACAGGAATGCTCTATCTTGGGCATGTAACGAAGCATCGTGCATGAACGATGTGTACGTTTCACACGCCTTGGCAGCATGCCAGTAATACACTTCTTCAGAAGTATCCTGTAACTCACCCACGGAGAAGAGACATCCAACAGCAGATGTGGGTTTGAACCCATATAGACGTTGAAAGGGCGAACTGCCGCTACCGTGTGTTTTCATGTTGATCATGTAGCTGAGAATCCCCAGATATACACGCATCAGTCCCAGAGAAGTGGGAGTGCGGTAGTGCCGGCACATAGCTTTGAGAGAACGTACTTTGCGTTCTACTCGACCATTGCTCTGAGGGTTATATCCCAGAGAGTAGCTCTGTTTAACGCCTAGGCGCAGCATCAGACTGGTAAAGACTGCACTTGTATACACGCTGCCTCTGTCGGAATGTACTCTGATAGGCACTCCATGTGATGGAAGCCAATCTGATATGAGGACTGAAACCGTGTCTTCAGCACTTGGGCTGTTGACGTAGAGGTATTTGGTCAGTCCTGTCCGAGACTCCAATACTACCAGAATATGGGCAGTTTGGGGATTGTTCCCGGAGGTTTTGAGCTGACAGTGATCTAGAAAGATAGTATCCAGTTGCTCTGGAGGTACGGGCATGATCCCGCCAGGAGCGTGAACTGGTAACGTAGCGTTGTTGTCGTTCATTAGACAACTGGCACATGATTTTACGTAGCTCCGTAGGAGAGCTTTCATTCCAGGAAACCAAAATCTCGATTTTGCTTCGAGGATTGTGCCATCAACCCTTGGGTGTCCTATAACATCATGACAGAGATACGCTACCGCGTCGCGGTATGACTTTACTCCGTTCTGAAAAGGGACTTCCCCATCAGGAGGTATACACAACTTTAAGTTGTCACCGTCTTGAAAGTAGATGATGTTGTCGCGGAGGATGAAGCGATCAGGAAGTGGGCAAGTAGCACCACTGTATAGGAGCATCGATAGTTCTGAAAGCTTAATTCCCTTGTATGTCTCATTCTTCCATTTCAGTTGAGCAAGACGTACTTGAGCTTTGAACTCGGGATCGATTAGTGTTATCCCAGAACTCCCGCGATCGTCATCGCCTTTACTGCCACGTGCGACAGTATCATTATTGGATGAGGATATTTCATCATCTGTTATATCTGGTCCCAGTTCTCCGACACCATATGTATCGTGTGGGAACAGTTCCTCCAACTCGTGTGGAATAAGAGGATTGTTGATGTAGTTAGCTCCGAGTGCTGCTTCTTCGATGAGGTCACGCGGGATGGTGTAGTTGATGTCTCCATCGTCAGTATCTTCATTGTCCTGACTTTCGTCAGAAGGTACTTGACGTATCATCATCACTACGCCTTCTTGTTGGATAGCTTTGTCGGGGTCGATATTGTCACCAGTTAGTTTATTGGTGACCCGACTCAGGAGGTCGGCAAGGTTGTTCTTGCCTCCTTCCACGTGCCTAATTGTAGCACCCTTTAAATAGGGGGATATCTCGTCCAACCACGAGAGATATCTTCGGCCTTTTACCGAATCTGGCGTTACCATCTTGAAATCATTTCTGATAGTGCCCATGCATGCTTTGTTATCAGTCAAGATAAGTAACTTGTTTGATGTTGAGTAGACCAACGGTCCAAACTTCCTCAAGCCTAGAACCACTCCATAGAGTTCTTGGTCATACGTTGCCCATCGCCTTTCCACACTTGTAAAGACATGCGCAAGTATATTGACGAGGCGACCTCGAGAAACTATGTCCTCGATTAATACGGTATCACAGTCAATACCGTGACAGTAGTAGAGTCCAGCTCCACATCCTACGTCGCTCGCGTCTGAAATCAATACCCAACATAGATCACCTGTTATGTCATCCGTGGATGACAGGAACTGGAGAGGTCTGGGCTCGATAGAGTCATGTAGTGTTCTCCAGTTCTGGTCGATGATCGCCTTTGCCTCGGTCGAGAGTCTCCCCTTAGGGTTTCCGGCTAGTAGATCGTAGAAGGGCTTTACCATCCCGGCAAAGTGAGACAGACGCTTTGTCGCGGGACACATGAGACTTCTTGCATATTGGCAAGCTCCCAATATTGTTCTTAATCCTCGATACGACGAGGGAGGATCCTTCAAAGCTTCCTTTAGACGTTGGCAATTAGCTGCGCTAATGGTGTACCCCTCTGCCGTAAAAGTCAGGCCACAAATGTTAGCACTTGGGCCGATAGCAGACACCGTAGTCTTCTTCCCTGCAGCTTTAAGGATTGCCACTACCTTTAGAGTGTTGTATTCACACTCAGCGTATGTTCTTCCTGTTATCAGGATATCATCGACGAAGACTCGGCAAAAGATATGCCACTGATTGTCTGCCCTACTGAGCAGGTCTTCGATATGTTCACACCATACTAGCGGGCTGGCATGTAAGCCTTGAGGACAACGATTCACACGATAGAATGCGTGTTGGCCATTCGCGAGAGGCATCACAGTTAGTAACAGATTCTTGCACTCTTCTCCTACGGAGACGGTGAAGAACGCATCTCCTACGTCCACGCAGCTGAAAAATTCCACATCCTTGGGGATCGTCACTAGCCCAGCCATATCGTGGCCTTTACGCCCGTCTCTCATACCAAGGTGATAGGACGCTTTATTTAGCGCTCTGAAGTCAACTAAACACCTTGCTCTAATATTATCCCGCTTCATCTTAAAGAACATACTACTTACCCAAAATTTTCCTTCGCTTGGTAGCTTGTTCACTTTGGTTAGAACCCCCGAATCCACAAGTGCTTTAACGCAAATGTCTACAGCTCCACGCATTGCGCGCGGTACATCGTAGGGTTTAACATTAGGTCGTGTATACGTTTCGTCCACGAGCTTGAGGTGAAGTTTGATAGGTACATAGCCTTTCAACTTCTCTTTAGCCTCTTTGATCAGAGATTTGTCCGGTGAGGATAGATCCATCACAGGTGGTTGGATGTTCAACACAAGGTCCTCGGAGTCTAGCTCCGGTTTCATAGGTAGGTCTACACTGGTAGGGCCTACTTTTAGCCTTAGATTTAGACAATCCTTCCCTCTCATGATCTCGTACTTGTACTTAGTAAGGGCTGAGTGTCCCAGTAACACGGCGCGATGTCCAAACGGAATGTTGAAGTCGTCGGTTACGAGAGCATGTAGCTGTATTTCAGCATTAGGTCCCAATTTTATAGGGATCTTCACAGCATGTGTCAGCGTAGACTGTCCACCGCCGAACCCCCGAATTACGATAGGTCCTTTTAGTACATGAGGCACTAGTTTATGTCGGTCGCAAAAGTAGGTTGTCACGAGCGTTTCCGTACTTCCCGTATCTACCATTAGTAGTACTTCCGCACGGCGAATATTATTAGTAGTGGGTCGTTGCTCTTCCGGTTCATCCAGGCACCTTTTTAGGAGCTGGCACTTGATTACCGGGAGCCGATTCTTACCACTATTGTGGGTAACCATAGTCACTCCACTTCGGTGTCCTTTTTGCTGTCCTTTATAGGCAGCTTGGAGAGTATCTCCGTCACTTGAATGGCGGAATTGGCATTTGTTGCCCATGATACATTTATCACCGAACTTACAGTCGACTTCTTTCGTGGTACGTTTGTAGTACCCCGTTCCAGGGAAAGTAGACTTGCGAGCATTTCCTGACGACGAAGATGGGAATGCTGATGAGTCGTTGCTCAGTCCCTCTTTCGAGTTTTGCCCGTTGTCTTTCCATTCCTTTTGCGACTTGGTTGACGGGTACATAACCTTCTTATACGCGAAGGGTTTGGTAGACGATGTTTCGCGATAACTTCCACCGGTCTTCGACGCACTTACATTAGTAGATGATGAAGATGAAGAAGAATAGGCAGGCTTGATCAGGGCTTGCATCTCTTCAATATTTTCCACCAACTCTTTAAGCATCGAATACGAAAGCGCATTAAGTGGAATCCTCTTTCGGGACAACACTTTCGATAGTTCGTCATTTACCACCGTCTTTAACTTTCCACGGATGTCCAATACTCTGTACCACGTTGGTACAATAGGATCTATACCATGGAGCGTGCAGGCACGAGATAGTGCATTGAATGCCAATGCCTCTCGGCCCAAGAATCCCCTGACCGTTTCCTCTTTACGTTGAGTGATGCTTGAGTAGAAGTGACGAGCTTCATCGACATCATCATATGAGGCGGTCGGTTTCTTTGTAGCATGGTGCATGAAGTGTATGATACATCTTAGCAACCACTGCCATTCATTGTTGGAGTCATATGCTCTGAGGTTCCGGATTCCTACAGATGCGCTCCAGTCCCCGGAGTGGGGTTCTTCCTCGAACGAGAGGGTTGGCTCTGGTACTTGCCTGACGTTGTTGTCGGTCTGACCTGAACCCCCATGCCGTGCATGATTGCCTTCTTGGGCCTGCACATTAGCTGTTTCTCGCTGAGTCTGGGTGCGTGCACGACGTTCAGCACGTTCCGCGCGTTGCAGTCGCAGCCTTTCGTTCCCAGCTGCAACTAGCCCGGGCGCCATGAGTAGTTGTCGCGCTTGAGTTGCTTGGGGTCCTTCTAGGCCCTGTTGATCGTCATCAACGACCATCGGGACTTCCTCAATGTTGTTGTCCTGTTCCTCCACATCATCCTCGTCTGCTGTACCCGGCGAAGGGAGTACGGTTTCGATGGGTGTACCGAATCTGGTACCAGGTCTTCGAGCCATAGGTATAGGTTTCATCAATTGATCTAGGACAAAGATATCCCTTCGATCTGTGAATTCGCATCGGCACCACCTTTGTAGAACTTGTTCCAACTGCGTGAGCAAATTGGCTGCCACTCCTTTGCCTTTAGCATTAGCAGTAGTGACCAAACTCTGTAGTAGACACGCTACAATCATCCTCATCGTGGTTACATTCTCTTCAATGAACTTGACGTTGGAGGCGAAAGACTCGACAAACTGTGATCCTCGCTGTTCCCAACAAGAGTTCAACGATTGAATGCTCTCTAAGTGGAGCACCAACGCTTGGACACTAGTAGTGTGCGTCGCGTACCTTAGTGCGTAACCATCATTTCCATTGAAGTTGGCAGCGGATATTATTTCCTCCGTGGCCGTCTGTAGATGAGGACTGTACATGCTTAGAAGCGCTTGCGCTCCTAGGTTAGCCATCTTGATCTTGATTGATGCAGAGCAGGGTGGGGATTTTTATGCCACAGCCAAAAACCACAACCAAATTCCTCTCCTTATATAATCAAGTTTTCTGTAGCAGACGACACCTCCCTTATACACACTCCGACTAGAGAAGAAGGAATGTGTATCACGAGAGAGTTGCTGAACCGAGGACCAGTAGATTAGTGCTTTGCGGTCAACAGAGTCTTTCTTGTTAGACTCTTGTTAGACGCGGTTAGGTTGAATGATCAGGTCGTTAATTCAACACAGCTCTTGATGAGATAGTACTCTCAGTAAAGGAGGGGTAGACTAAAACTTGATGGTTGTAAGGTTTATACAACAAAGAAACTGAAAGAAAACAACGTATTTACGCGTTACAGAGAACCCCCAGTGAGTAGAGTTAGAAACTATGGTCACTCAAAGTTGTTCGCGTAAATGGTAGATAGAAGAGCGATAACCGTAGTTAGAGAAGTTACGTGTTTAGTACGAGCAGTTTGATGAGTTTGTTATACTTAGTTGACCTTAAGGGTCGAGTTCAAGTAGATTGAGGTAATAGGAAAGAGAAAGAAGTTATGGTAGACTAGAGCCTATACACAGTCACACATATATATATCGATG
>JAHFOH010000077.1 GCA_023266955.1 Nitrososphaerota archaeon | reverse complement strand
TTCGAAGTGCTGTCTGTGCATCACTAGTCATTTCATCCGCTTCATCCAAGATGATTATTCTGAAAGGTATCTCGACCCTCCTGTCCGCGTATCTGGAAAAGATCTTTACTCTATCCCTTACAGTGTTGATGCCCCTCTCATCAGAGGCGTTTAGTTCGAGGACATAGTCCCTCCAATAGTCCTTCAAGATCGACCTAGAGACGCATAGGGCTGCAGATGTCTTACCGGTGCCTGGCGGTCCTGCGAATAGGAGATGAGGCATCCCCTGGGGTGAAGAGAGCATGGACTGTAACCTCTCTACTACGGGCTTCTGATTCACTAGCTCGGAGAGCTTTGCAGGCCTATATTTTTCGACCCACATCAGCTGCTCCAACGATTACCTCGCTCGCTGCATGTAAGATTCGATATAAGGAGTGTGCGTCCTGCGGCGTGAACTGAATTGTGTTATCCCTCGTTAATTCGCTAATTTATAATCGTCTCTAGGCGAATTTAAGGAGAATGTTTGTGAAGTAATGCGCCTTTGTGGGATTTATGCTAAGGCTTTTATAGAGTACTAATACAGACTGCGGTTCGAGAAACCAAGTTGACGACAGTACCTGCACCGGAAAAGCTGTTCGCAAGGAAGGCAACGGGGCTGGTTCGAGAAATAGGTTTTCTGACTGCAATTCTGATTGTTCTCGCAAACACAATCGGCCTGGGGTGGCAGAAGCGTGTATTCCAATTTAGCGGCAAGGCCCCAGTTCCGGAGAATGCTTGGCCAGCTGGAATCCCACCGATGACGACGGCATTCATAATCGGAGGGATTGTCGTTCTATTCTCAATCGTAGCTTACGCGGTCTTGGCCGCCGCAATGCCGAGGTCTGGAGGAGGCTACGTAGTGATTTCTAGAATCCTTGGTCCGTTTACGGGATTCGTGGCGAGCTGGGCGGAATTCCTGAGCATTTCTTGGTCGTTCGGGATAATCGCAGTTGCTGTCTTTGAGGCAATATGGTTCATTTTCGGACCCCTAGCTGGAATCAGCGCGCCGGCAGGAACCACCGCAGTCACGCTAGCCCTCGGCGGACTCGGTATAGTCGTATTGTTCACCATCATTGCCTCATTCGGCGTTAGGTTGACAGGATCCCTGCTACAAGTTATGTTCTGGGTTCCCGCAGCGCTTACTGTCTACATCTACTACTTGCTCGCATCAGGGGCGGCAAACCCCGCTCTCGTGTCGGCTGGCCTGCAATCGTTCACAGGACATCCACCGGCTGACTTTGTCAACGAGGCATTGGCTCAAGGTATGGCGGCCCATGCGACAGACTACTATACCGGAGTTTCAGTAGCATTATTGGGGGCCTACTGGGCCTACATTGGGTATGCAGCATCTACGTTCGTGGCCGGAGAAGTCAAAGAGGCTAACAGAACGCTTCCTCGAACTCTGTTGATAGGTGGCGTAATCATTATCACCGTATACCTGTCAGTATCGTACTTGGCGGCAACTGCTTCACGAATAGGGGTCACATCTGATGGGCAATGGTCTTTCTTCTCAGCTTGCTCCTACTTGTCCTATGGAGCGGGAGATATTAGCAAAATTTCGGGCGCAGTTCCATGTTGGACATCTACCATAGCCGCCTACTCTAACATAGGACTGGGTCTCGGCAGCCTTAATGTTCTGATTCTGGTCTTCGCAGTCTTCTGGGTCGCGAACGACATCCCTCCCTTCA
This sequence comes from Nitrososphaerota archaeon, assembly GCA_023266955.1. GTDB lineage: Archaea > Thermoproteota > Nitrososphaeria > Nitrososphaerales > JAHFOH01 > JAHFOH01. The sequence continues at coordinate 4,946 of JAHFOH010000077.1, read as the reverse complement.
TTCTGACTGCCTCCAGAATAGTCTTCGCCATGTCTTTCGACAGGGTTTTCCCATCCACCTTGGCAAACGTCAACGAAAGGTTCCACTCCCCCGTAAATGCAGTGTTGTTCGCCGGCGGTATTGCCCTCATGGGAGTAGCCTCTGAATCTGGAGTTTTCGCGAAAACCCCAGTCCTTGGAGACTTATTCGGCACCGGAGTCGCATCCACAGACCTGCTTGATGGAATCTTCTTTACTGCATTTGCTGCTGCCTTAGTGATCTTCCCGACACGCAGGAGGGACATCTACGAGACGGCCCCTTGGAAACCCGGCGGACGAGGCACCCTTCTGACCATAGGAATCATAGCCCTAGTTGGAAATCTCTATCTCGACTGGGTCTTCCTTACCGCTCCATCAGACTACGACCTATTGAGCATCGCTACCAGCAGTTTCACGCAGTACTCAATAGGCTTCACCATAGTCCTCTTGCTAGTGGGCGCCTTGATTTACTGGGGCTATAGGGGAAGGGCCAAGACCACGGGTATCGACTATACCACGATCTTCACCCAGATACCGCCCGAGTAAAGGAATTAAGCCCCACCCTCCTTTTTCTTTTTGTGTCTCTTTATGCGATAGTGGACGAATTCGAAAGGCAGATCCTGAAAGGGCGGGCTAGGTTCATCGCTGACTTGAATGAATCTTTCAAAGATTATACAATAAACGGATCAACCTTTGACCTATATATCAGAGGGCAGACAAGGGCTAAAGGCTTCGCGCTCTCAAAGTTTTTGGCGTGGACGGTACTTCCCAATTACCGGGTCGCTTTCTTCGGCAAAATACTGCGGAATGCGGCGGATTCAACTAGGAAAAGCATTCTGGAGCTGGCCGAGTTCATAAGAGCCGCGATAAGACAGCAAGAGCTCAGATGGGCGTGGCTGGTGTTCTTCGCCGACCAGGACCTCCCTTCTAACGTTCAAAATCTAGTCGAGAAATTCGACGTTCAGGAAATAGGTATCGGGGTGGTAAACGCAAAGTCGGGCATGATGATACATAGCAACAATCTCCTGGGAAAGAGCTTGAAGCGATACTTGCACGTGGACAGATTGATGTCGCGAATTGGTCGAAATGACTCTTAAGCGCGTTCAGAAATTTGGACTATTCAATTACATGGGTTCAGCTATAGCACTTCTACAGTTAGCCTACCTCATCCTTCTTCGTCCCCTTATCCATTCGCAGTTTCTAGAGTTGGCAGCAGTAGCAACCCTCTTCATGGTTGGAGTTATCATAGGAAGAGCCCTCTACTACCAGCGATCCCATGTCGTTGTCAGTTATGATGAGGAGGGTTTCCTAATAGCGAAAGGGAGCAAAAAGACTGAGAGTCATCTTTGGAATGAGTTTAGGAATGTCTCCCTTTTTGCTGATTCCTCCGGTCAGTTGAATGTCAGGATGTACTTTGAGAAGGATGGTCTCTACGTAGATATACCTGTGTCAAGAGCAGGAGGAGACGCTTACGAACTCCGCTCCTTTGTCCAAAGGAAACTGAAGTCCTGAGCTAGCCCTCTAGCCGCTGCAGACGAATGATCTCCTTGCCGTCTAACTCTACCAAGTACGCTTTGAGCAGCCCCTCCGTGTATTCACTGCCGGGATTAATGCACTGAGTTTTTCCTATCTTGTAAATGCCCGGACTCTCATGAATATGTCCATGCAGACCAAGCAGCGGCTGGTGCTTTCCAATAGCCTTCCGAACCGAAACAGATCCCACAGGAATCATAACGGGTCTACCGCCCTCATAGATTGGTCTTAGCTCTTCATCAAGTTTGGCGGCTTTGTCGATCACAGAGTCAAAGGGTGGAACATGGAAACAGAATAGGGAGGTCTCCAGATTTCTCACCTTTGATACAGTTTTCTCCAGCTTCCTAGCGAGCTCGTCCTCTGAGCACTCCCTAGGTGAATTCCAAGGAGTTGGGTTCGACCAGCCAACACACGCAGCCTCATGCTCACCATCGAAGTCCACAACATCCTCCTCGGCGAAGATGACACTTGGATGATTACGTAGAACCTCGTCAATGGCGAACTTGTCGTCGTTTCCGGGGTGTACGACAACCTTAACATTCTCAGGAACCTTCTGGGGTATCAGGTCGCACCATTCTTTGATCGTCTGCTTCTCAAGCTTCTCAAAGACCTTCTCCACTATGTCTTGACCTTTGTTTAACTCCTCGTATCCGTCCCTTGTGCAGACATACGGAATGTAACTTTGATCCACAACCTTTCTCTTAAACTGGGGGAGTTGATCTTCTGTGAGCACGTGGTTCTTGCGCAAGAAGAACGATTCATACAAGCCATCTTCTCTCCTAATAATTGGACAGAGCACTTTTCCTGTCATATCTCCGCCCATTAATAGAGCGTCAACCTTGAAGATGACAGCAGAATTCAGAAACTTCCTCCACACTGTCTCGTTTCCGTGAAAATCAGAAGCGAAAAGAATTCTTAGCCTAGCCAAGCTTCCCACGAGATGCTGCTTTACCTAATTACTTCTTCAACCACGTTGTACCATCTCTTTTTGGGCCCCACCTTCTCCCTCATCTTCCACCCAAAACTCTTAGGCTCCTCATCTATCCTCTTCCTCAGCAAATCTATCTTTACATTAAGGTCCCCCACATCATCCGGAGATAGTTTGTAATTAGGAAGAAGGTCACGCACCTTCTGAAGATTCACAGTTGTGGTATAGTAGAATCCCCAGTCATTTGCTAAAAGTCTTGCAATATACGTCGAATTTATTGAATCACCCTCGGCGTCAGATATTCCATGCTCCCTCAGCAGGATTAGAATATCCTTCACGTCCTTGTCATTTAGATTAACAATCTGAATCTTCGATAGGAAGAGATCCGACACAGGCACAGTCGGCTTATCCAATTCGAGTCGTTTCTCGAAATTTATCACGTGACACATCTCAAGAATGTTGAATACGATATCGATTTGGCCGTCTGCAGTGTACCAAAGTTGCCTTTTTTGTCCGTGAAAAGCATTCAGCTGCTGATTTGGCTGAAAACCAAGCTCGGTCATCGTTTTTTTCACGATGTCCGAATTCTTCTTGTACCCTACGAAATCCAAGTCCCCTGCAGGACGCTGAAGAATATCGAACAGATCACGCTCCTTCTGAGTGTGGAGCCAAATTGCTGCTCCCCCGATCACCCTTAGGATGGCTCCCCTAGTCTCCGCCTCATTGACAATTCGAAGACCCTCCTCGGTGAGGTCGGTGAAACTCCTAACCAACGATTTGGGTAGGTTAGCCTTCGCTAAGAGATAAAAGCGTTTGTTCTAATCTGTTTACCGCGCCTTGAATTGTAAGAAACGTTAAAGAACTTTAGAGATGAGGTCGAGTTGGTTATTTGAGTTATGGAGCCTTCCTCTGCCATGCAAGCCTCAGTGAAGGATCTTGATCTCGGATATCTTCTGGATAAAGCGAGGGTCACCGTCAGAGAGAACCTTCCAAAAATAGAAATTGGCTCAGTATCCGTGAATGAAATGAAACAGGGCGACACTATAGAACTCACAAAATGGATCGCCGACATTCTTAACGAAATGCGCTTCGCGGAGAGCCAAGAAGAGAGCTTCGAAGGAGAGATGTTCAAAGCACTCAGTAGGGAAAGGATTCAGGGACCTACTCAACTATCTACTCTGGAAAAGGACTTTTTCATCAGAATGAGACGCTTCTTGCAACTGACGAAGAGGAAGGCAGAGGAGAACCCAAGTCTGAAGCAAAATTACGAGAGGGTGGCGGTCTCCGCATATGATTTAGTGGCTCTCAGAACTAGTAAGCTCATCGCCCTCTCCACGTCGTCATCTCCTCCTGCGGATCTTCCTGACAAAATTACGCCTGAGGAGAAGATTCTATTTGATGCTGCTTTCAACTTGGTCTCTAAATGGAGAGATGCTGTATTGGGAGGTGCTAGATCTTGACGGAAGTAACGACGGCGAAGCTAGGCGAACTTTTCGAATTCTTCCTCAAGACCTTCAAAGAAAGATCTGGAGAGTACAAATACAGGTCTAGAATTTCCCAGCTCCCATCTCTCGGCTCGAAGTCACTAATCGTAGATTTCGAAGACCTCAGCGCCTATAATGCAGAGATCGCGCAAATGCTGATCAAGGAACCTGATGAAGTTCTAAAGGCCTTCGACAGAGCGGCCTACGAAACACTACGAGTCGAGAACGCAGCATACGCCGAAAGGATAAGAAAAGACCTGAGAGTTCGAATAAGGGGCCTGCCGCAGAAACTTTCCCCCAGAAAAGTCACGACGGAACACCTAGGAAAAATCGTCTCAATTGCAGGCATGGTTGTAAGGGCTTCTGAGCTGAAGCCTCTTGTCGTCATCGCCGCCTTCAGATGTAGGAGAGGTCACGTAAACAAAGTGGAGCAATCGACCCTACTCCTCAAGGGGCCTACCCGATGCGATGTCTGCGAGGAAACAAGGATCTTTGAGCTAGATGAAAAAAGCAGCGTCTTCATTGATTACCAAATCATCAGGCTGCAAGAGCTGCCTGAAGAACTGCCTCCTGGCCAACTCCCACAATCCTTTGACGTTAATCTCACCGGGGATGTGGTGAACACCGCAAGACCCGGCGACAGAGTCATCCTCAACGGAATCGTAAGAGCCGATCCCGAGTACTCGCAGGCATCTGGAAAATTGAGATTATTCAAGTCTCGAATTGATGGAAACTTCGTTGAAGTACTAGGAAAGGAGCCGGAGCAGATTCAACTCACAAAGGAGGAAGAGGCTCTAATCAGAAAGATTGCCTCAGAACCAAATGCCTACGAAAGGCTGATTCAATCAGTCGCCCCAGCGATATATGGCTACGAAACTCAGAAGGAGGCGGTGCTACTCCAAATTGAAGGAGCACCTCAAAGAATCCTTCCCGACGGAACCACGATCAGGGGAGATATCAATATTTTACTGATTGGAGACCCTG
>JAHFOH010000008.1:5816-20264 GCA_023266955.1 Nitrososphaerota archaeon | reverse complement strand
AGAGGTCGCACCTTCACTCCGTGTTTTGAGAAGAAGTTGTTGATGTTGGATATATCTCTCAGAAGGAATTGACTTGCCATAGGATGACTCACCTCGACTGCAGAGCCCATGTCGAAAAGAACTAGGCTGTTATTTCTCTTGAAGATGTTAAATTGAGAAAGGTCCGCATGAACAAGACGAGCTTCAATGTATAGCCTCTTTACAAGTGATATGGTCCTTCTGTAATCGAAGGGTCTGACTGGAACCTCAGCTAAAAGTGGTGCTGGTCTTCCTTGCGTACCTATGAACTCCATAACAAGAACGTTATTCTTGACCTCGATGGGCCGAGGGACACGAACTTGGGCTCCAAAGGCCTCCTGCAGATTCCTGAACTCCTTTCGAGCCCAAAGTTCCACAAGTTTGCCGAAGTCTTTGCTAACCCTGCTGAACCTGGGGTCTCCAGTGATATACTTCAGGCGTCGCCTGAACTCTGCGGTGACTGTCAAGTAAATTTTGACCGCCACATCCCCTTCGTCCGGGGTGACGCCCCAGTAGACCCGCGCCTCCTTTCCGGCAGCTACTACTCCATTCAGATATTTCAAGACACCAGCGTTCAGAAGATGATAAAGGGTGAAGAGGGTAGGCCTATTGAACACCTCTTCCATTACTCGATATTCCTCTTCATCCTTACGAAGAATCCTTGACTCCTTTTCGTATTGAACTAGTTTCTGCAGCGCCTTCCTCACCACTTTTTCATCTACTTGCTCGGCGTCTGACAATACTAAACCTCCTGATGCAAGTTTCATCCCTGAAATTTGTAAATCATCAACAACGATACTTGGCCAACTCTTTTGACGGCTAACTCGGACGCAAGCTTTGCTTCTAGAACCTTTGAGACGATTCTTTCTCCCGCCAGATTCGCCATAGTGCATGATCTGACGAGATACAGAGCCTTATCCTCATCAACTGGCTCCCCGCCGAAATATTCCTTGGAAATATGCATCTCCATGTTATCTTCCTTCAGAGTTTCTCCTAGCAACTCTTCATCGCAGATGTTCACGAGCATAGTACCCTCCCACCTAATCGTTCTGGCTAGAAAGCGCCCCAAGGTCCTATGCCATCCGCTAACTCCTCAAGGACGAGCGGGCTCCGCACGCCTCGCAGACCATGAACTGTAGACGCTTCGCCCTCTCTATGTGTGTATCAGGACTTCCACAAACCGGGCAGAAAACGAAATCCTTCATGTATCGATTAAGAAGTGCCGAGAAAGAGCCTTTATCCTTCCTTCCGATAAAAATCGCTCTTTCCCCATCTAGTGAGGCCGCCGTCGCCAACTCCTTGGCCAAGAACATCAGGAGTCTGTTAGGCTCCCTTCGAATCAATCGAGGAAAATCCATGTAGTTTCTGAAAATCGTTTTACTTCCAATCCACATGATCTGGGGCTCTGGAAGCTCAAGCCTGGCAGTCGAGGATTTGATCCCTGCTTTGCCAAGTCTGCTTCTGAGTCTATGTAACAGTTCCAGATATTCTTCGCTCACTTCCATCGGCCTTTTAATCCATAACCTGAATTACGTCTATTTCAAGTTATAGCGAAGACTGAATCAAAAACTTCACTTTACACTCGAACGGAGACCTTGCCATCTTCCATCTTAACTTCATAGCTAGGTTCCTTATCAATCAGAGGAATACCGACAACTTCACCCGTCGTAACATCGAATTGAAAACCATGGCACTCACACGTCACCACATAGCCCTCGAGGAATCCGTCTGACAATGGGCAGTCTCGATGAGTGCAGACGTTTCCGATTGCATAGTAGTTTCCGGCGATTTTCACAACCATAACTTCAACGCCTCCTACATTGAAACTCCTCATCTGAGAATCTTGGAAGTCGCTGTCGTTGCCGACAAGATAGAACACCATGACCGGAGTGGCAGCTTAGCAATGTCGTGGTACCTGATATAAGTATCAGTCTTCCAATCAAGGCAAAATTAATGCGTGATCGGGTTGAGCTATGGAATCTCTATTATAGCTTCAGACGTTCTGAGTTGTGAGTGTTTTGAAGACGATTCTACCAGCCTTCTCCACATAGGGTATGAGCTTCTCGGCGGGCACCAATTCTTTCTCAGCTTCTTTCACTAGGTTATCGCTGACGACTAGTAGAGAGGCTGTTTTGAATCCTTTAAGGAGCCCGAGTGTGAAAAGAGTTGCGCATTCCATTTCTACACTTATCACTCCCCTCTTGGTCCACTTCTCCACGAACTTGATGTCTTCACTGTAGAAGGCGTCGCTCGAAAAGACAAGCCCAATCATGTACTTAACCCCCTCAGATTTGCAGTTCTCAACAATCCCTCGCGTCAAATCAAGGTCAGGGACCGGCGGTAAGACTCCATCGGGGACATACATCTTGAGCGAGCCCTCGGTGTAAGCCGCTCCAGTAGGTACAACGAAGTCCCCTATCCTTAGGTCCTTGACCATCCCTCCTGTTGATCCCAACCTTACTATTGCCTTCGCTCCCAGCATGTGTAGCTCCTCGAAGACTATCGCTGAGGAGGGGCCTCCAACACCATGCATCGATACAGTTAGCCTTTTTCCATTGTAGTATCCGGTGTAGGTTATGAAGCCTCTATTGGTGTTTACCAACTGAGCATCCTTGAGCATTCCAGCGAGCTGTTCAGTCCTCGCAGGATCTCCTGTTGTGACCACTAGCTTCGCGATGTCTCTAGGTTTGACATGAAGATGGGCGGGATGAGACACGCATGTTGAACTCGGAGCGCGCTATTAAAACTTCAGAAGAGGAGGAGTTTCTTCGGCACCAGCCCGCCCGATTATCAAGAGAACATAGCCCTCCAGCTATCCCACATACCTTAGGAACTCCCGATGCTGAACGAAGCGGATTTTCAGAAAGTTGTCGTCGTATTAATCCAGTTTCGAAGCATTCCTATGCCAATGGATTGTACTGATCCAATCCCTTGAAGAACTTAAGCACGGCATGACTCTTGGTATCACGGAAAAGCTGGCCATACACAGTTCTCAGCCTCGAAATGTAATCATCATATTCCATAGTGCTACGGAAGCCCAGAATTTGGAGCACGTCCCACTCGCCAGTTACGGAGCAATCAAGCAAAACATGAGGACTGGCCAGAAACTCCTTCAACGCAGTAGCGGCGGTCGGCTCTTCTAGAACACCCAGTTTCAGAAATAGGATGAAGAAGAATTTCAGGCCAAGCTTGTCGTAATCTATGATGGTCCGGTATCCCATTATGAGTTTGGTCGATTCCATCTTTCTGATTCTCGCTGCAACTGTCTGCCTCGACACCCTGCAGCGACGCGCAATATCTGAAACCCTCGCCTTACCGTCCTCAACCAATATGGATAGGATCCTAGCATCAATGGCGTCGACCTCGCTCGGCATTTAACCCCGTGTAAAGCTGGCCATCAAATTGGCTACTTAAGGGTTAAGCTCCTCGGGCATTTTGTTAACATCAGGTAATCTTAAATCCAGGTCGGCTTGCTTAGATTGGAGATTCAGTCTTTGTCAAAGCAAGTAGCTGATCCTTCACTGGCACAGTCGGGTAGGGCTGCCTATCAATGGGCTCGAAGTCACATGCCAGCCCTAACAAAGACGATGGAGAACCTATCGCCAAAGCGACCTCTAGAGGGAAGAAGAATAGGCACATGTCTGCACATAACGAAGGAAACCTCTGTCTTCATCAAGGGCCTTATGGAATTGGGTGCTGAGGTTTTTGTTGCAGCGGCGAATCCATTGTCCACTCAGGACGATGTTGCAGCCTTCCTCCTGAGCGAGGGTGCGAATGTTTGGGCCTGGCGGGGTGAGACCGAGGAGGAGTATTTTGACTGCATCCGCTCAGTTCTCCGCTCAAAACCCCAGGTGCAAGTAGACGATGGAGCCGACGCTCACGTCGTCGCACATCAAGAGAACCTATCGGATAAAATCGTAGGAGGCACTGAGGAGACCACAACTGGGATAACTAGGTTGAAGGCCCTTGAAAGAGAAGGCCCTCTACGCTACCCAATCATTGGCGTCAACAACGCTCAGACTAAGTTTCTCTTCGACAATAGATACGGAACTGGTCAGAGCACGTTGGATGGAGTTTTAAGAGCCACGAGCCTTCTGATAGCCGGAAAGACCGTCGTTATCTGCGGATACGGTTGGGTAGGCAAAGGCATAGCAAGAAGAGCAAGAGGATTGGATGGTCACGTAATGATAACGGAGGTCGATCCTCTCAGGGCATTAGAGGCACATATGGATGGCTTCGAGGTTTTGCCGTCAATTGAAGCAGCTCCTCGTGGAGATCTGTTCATTACTGCCACGGGACAAACTGATGTGATTAGAGAAGAGCATCTCAAAGGGATGAAAGATGGTGCTGTACTCGCGAATGCAGGGCACTTTGACGTTGAAATCGATGTGGATTATCTTCGGAAGAGTGCTACTCAAATTAGAACCGCAAGACCGAATCTCGAGGAATACGTTATGCCTGATGGTAAAAGAATCTACTTAATTGGGAAGGGGCGAGTTGCCAACCTTGTTGCGGCCGAAGGCCATCCACCCGAGGTGATGTCAATGTCATTCTCGAACCAACTTCTGTCAGCGCTCTACATTATCGAGAATCACAGCAAGCTTCAGAAGAAAGTGATAGATGTACCTGCTGAAATTGATCGGCAGGTAGCTCTGAACATGCTTCAAGCAAGCGGATTATCCATCGATAACCTTACAGGGGAACAGATCAAGTATAGCCAGTCTTGGAAAATCTAGAATCCTGGTCAATCCCCCCATAATGAGGAATGCTGAGCCGTCAAGAGTCAGAGGGAGCTGAGTTTTGTGGCCTGTACGGAAGATGAACGGTTAAATGTTGACAAACGCGGATTTCCATAAAGGGAGGGGGCGGACCTACCTTTCAAACCCAAGTTGAAGAGACAGGAGAGCAATATCCCCAGCTCATCAAGACCTAAGATCGTTGTCACTAGTGCCCTAATTTATGCTAACAGCGAAATTCATCTTGGTCACGTTGCTTCAACTTACCTCCCACCCGACGTATTCACCAGATACTGCAGGCTCAAAGGACTTGACGTTGTTCACATAAGTGCCACAGACGATTTTGGCACCCCTATACTGATAAAGGCGGAAGAAGAGCGCAAGGCACCCCCAGAATATGTTCGTTATTGGAATCAACGCGATAAGAAAGAGTTTGCAGATCTCGGCATCTCCTTCGATTTCTTCTACAAGACCAGTTCAAAGGAAAATATCCAGCTCACGCAGTACTTCTTCCAGAAACTGAATCAAAGAGGCTACATATACAAGCAAGAGGTAAATCAGCCGTTCTGCGAATTTGACCAGAAATTCCTACCCGACAGATATGTAATCGGCACCTGTCCATTCTGCAGATCTCCCAATCAGTACTCAGATGGATGCGAGGTATGCGGTCGAACCTTTCAACCCGGCGAGGTTAAGGATGCCAAGTGCGCCATCTGCGGCAGGAGACCCATTTTCAAGACCAGCCAACATTACTTCTTTAGGCTATCGCAATTTTCGCAGCGACTCAAGCAAGTTATCACTTCAAGCCCGAACCTCCAACCTGACGTCAAGAATTATGTTCTAAATTGGATACAGGAAGGGCTGAAAGATTGGGACATAACAAGAGATATTACATGGGGAGTTCCGGTACCTCTGCCAGAGGCTAAAGGGAAGGTACTCTACGGGTGGTTTGATAATCACATCGGCTATATTTCTTCCACTTTAGTTTACTTCAAGAGACGCAGACGCAACGGAAGACGTCTCTGGAACTCTTCAATCATCTACCACTATATCGGCAAGGATATTGTCTATCATCACTTCCTCTTTCTTCAAGCTATGCGGCTCGGTTTGAATGAGGAATTCAAACTACCCGACCATATTCCAACTCGAGGGCATCTATTGTTACAAGGACAAAAGATGTCGAAGAGTAGAGGATGGTACGTTAGCCTAAGGGAATTCTTGGATCGTTTCCCAGCGGATTATTTGAGATACTATCTCGCCGCCATAACTCCATACAACCAGTCAGACGCCAATTTTGATTGGGACGACTTCCAAGTTCGAATCAATAACGAATTAGTGGCCAATATTGGAAACTTCATTCACCGAGTGTTAACGTTCATTTACGACAGATTCGGAGCAAAAGTCCCGACTCCCGACACCTACGATGACTTGGACATTGATTTCCAAAGGAGATTGTCAGAGATACCCAAGGTTGTGGAGTCAGACCTAGCAGCCAACCACATAGATAGGGGGCTCAAGAAGATCATCGATTTCACAGCGTACTGTAACCAGTATTTCCAGAGGAAAGAGCCTTGGCGTCTGAGAGAGGGAACGAAAACCTGCCTATATCTATCAGTAAACGCTGTTAAGTGTCTGGCCATTCTGTTGAATCCGTATATTCCTTTCTCAACCAAAGGACTCTGGAGGCAGCTGAATCTGAAGGGATCAGTGGAAAAGCAGACTTGGGACGACTCAGCTGTCCTCTTCATCAGAAGCGGTCATAAGATTATCAGGCCTAAACCCCTATTCAGAAAGATCGCACCCGACGAAATAGCTAGAGAGAAGGAGAGACTTGGCAAGCCCATTCTAGCAGCGTAGTGGGTTTGGAGTACTGTTATTAAGATGCGAACCTATAGTATGTTGAAAGGAGGAGTTTCGACATTTCCGCACAAGTAACGTTCGAAGATTTCCAGAAGATTGATGTGAAAGTCGGCAAAATTTCTGATGCCGAGGCGGTAGCCGGTTCAAAAAAGCTGATCAAGCTTTCCATAGACATCGGTGGCAAAGTCAGACAGTCCATTGCCGGACTCGGTGACCAGTACACGCCAGAAGCGCTAAAGGGGAAACTAGTAGGCGTAGTCACAAACCTTCAGCCGCGAAAAATTTTCGGTTTGCAGTCTGAGGTGATGCTGCTTGCCGCAGTCGATGGTCAAACTGTCGCTATACTTCACCCAGACAAGCAAGTTTCACTGGGTTCGAAAATTACCTAAGAACCTTTTTCACCATTCGAGAAATTCCTGAAGAACGCGTCGGTGTTCACTAAAGGAAACAGCGAAAATCTATGGGAATCTTCCCTCTAGACGTGTATAGAAGCGTGAACATTGGAATCTTCGTTAGGACCAATGACCAATACGTCTTGATCCCAAAGGGACTTGCACCAACTAAGATATCGAAGCTAACAAAGTTTCTCGGAGTGAAAGCCGTCAGCACTTCAATCGCAGGATCGCGGCTGATCGGACCATTAACAACCATGAATAGCAGAGGTATTTTGGTCTCCAGGTTGGCCAACGACATTGAGATAGAGGAGATAAAGACTGCAACAGGGCTGCCAACGATGAGACTGCCGTCTAGATACACTTCCGTCGGAAATGTTGTCGCCGCCAACGATAAAGGAGCCATCGCATCAGAAATCCTCGATCCGTCAACTCTGCAACAAATCAGAGACGTGCTCGATGTCCCGGTCGAACGAATCTCGATTGCAGGTTACACTCAGGTTGGTTCGATGATCGTCTCATCGAACACTGGTGGTGTGGTTCATCCGAGAGCGTCCGATGAAGAAGTTAGGGAGATCGGACTCATCCTAGGTGTGGAAGTTGAGCCGGGGACGGTCAACACTGGAGTTCCGTTCGTGGCTTCAGGTCTGCTTGCAAACTCAAAAAGTCTGGTCGTCGGAAGTTTAACCAGTGGCCCTGAACTTATGATCCTCAGCCGCGCCTTCAGGCTTTAGGTTCAGCGACCTTTTTAACGGGTATCATTCTTTCTTCGCACGAAGCGTAGTGAGTGACGAGGAAAGACTTCAGTCATTGATAGTGGAGATTCGAATTCTTGAAACCTACTACAACGAACTTGAGAACAGGGAGTCGATTGCAGGAAGGGCAATAGTTGAGGGCAGGGCTGCGTTAGATACTTTGAAGGCCCTTGGCACAGATACATCTTCAGAAGCCCTAGTACCTATCGGAGGAGGTTTCTTCATCAAATCGACCACTCCACCCATTGACAAGCTAGTTGTTACAGTCGGAGCAGATGTTGCTGTGGAAAAAACGAAGGATGATGCGATAAGGTTCATGGAGGAGAGGCTGGGACAGCTGGAGCAAGCAGTTTCAACGCTAGAGACCCAAAAATCGGAACTTGCTAGGAGAATCGAAGCTGGTCGTTTAGGCATCTCCAAAATTGCTGAACAGCAGCAACGTTAACAGGTAGCAGAGTAGTGTTCGATAGAATCAAGGCGGCTCTATCCTCTCTCACAGCGGGTCTCACCCAAAGAACCCTTGGGGATGAAGAGCTGGACGAATTACTGGGACAGTTTGAAGTTTCTCTACTGGAAAGTGACGTAGCTCGCGAGGTAGTAGCTAACATCGTCTCCAAGCTTAAAGAAGACTTGGCTGGCTTGCGAATACATCGTTCAGTAGACTCCCGTTCCTATGTTCGAATTAAGCTTTCAGAATCAATCCATGCTCTCATAGCAAACAAGGCGACCCCAAACGTTCTCGAACTCATCAAATCTAAGAGATCCTCTGGGGAACCGTTCGTCATCGTCTTCCTCGGCATCAACGGGACTGGGAAGACCACTACAATAGCAAAGTTTGCCCAGATGTTGAAGAATCACGGCTACTCCGTGGTTCTTGCATGCGCCGACACTCACAGGGCTGGTGCTATAGAACAGCTCGCGGAGCACGCGTCGAGACTCTCAGTGAAAATTGTGTCTCAGAAATATGGGGCTGACCCGGCCGCAGTGGCGAGAGATGCAGTCCTCCACGCAAGGACCCAACATCTCGATGTCGTTTTGGTTGACACAGCTGGAAGGATGCAAACCTACAGAAACCTGATGGAGGAGATGTCAAAGATCATAAGAGTAGCTAAGCCCGATCTCAAGATTTTCGTAGGAGATGCTTTAGCAGGAAACGACGCCGTTTCACAAGCCAAGGAGTTCCTTTCGTTCACCGACTTTGACGGAGCCATTCTGACCAAATCAGATGCAGATGTGAAAGGCGGTGCTGCGCTCTCGATAGCTTATGCTACTGGTAAGCCGATACTCTTTCTCGGCGTAGGTCAGACGTATCAGGACTTGGTCCCCTTCGACCCCGATGTCTTCCTAGATTCACTTTTCAGCGAAGCATAATACAGCTGCTTAGCAAAACGGCTCGGGCTTTCCTAAAATGACTATGAAATCCTGCTGCTTTCAGAGCTAACCGACAACTAGGAACTAAGAGCCTTACGCCTCAAAGATACCCGACTTGTTGGCATCTCTCAAATCCTATCTAATGTTAGACCTGACGCATTCACTAAGTCCAAGATTCTATCTTTCGAACGCCCGAGGCCCTTCCATTCCAACACTGCGTGTGTGACCTTTTCCACGGATTTTTCGATCATCTGCCGCACCAACTGAGCGTCCACATCGTCAAGAACGTATTTCGGCGCCACAGCGCCCAATGCGACATCTGACTTCAGTAGATAATCAGTGAACTTCGTGGAGTAATGTGTGCCGCCAAAGCCTATGCCGATCTTTATGTAGCTAGGTTCTGCTTGAAGAGTTTGCATGATCGTCTTCGCAATGACCATTGCTGCCTCCATGTCGCTCCATTCCTCCAATGTTGACCCCAGTTCAACAAAGACCACAGGTTTTTTCAAAGATGTAGGTCCGTGATGAGTGGCCTCAAGGACCACATGATACTTTTCCAGCTTCCGAGAGTTTTCGCTTATCCTCACCAAGTATTCCTTCAAGATGCTTGGGTATGTGTATGAAAGTTCATTCGGTGATCCGCCGAAGGAGGCATCACGAGTAAAGTTTCCGGTAAAATGGGCTGTAAGACTCGGTATTCCACTTTCGGATCGATGCCTTGAAACGAATAGATAGAATGACGGGGAAAAATTTTCATCCAGTTTCTCAACCCATATGATGTCTTTCGATGAGAAAACGAGAAACATTCGTTCGTATTGAAAGACCGGATTGCCTTCGAACTGCAGAGATGTCTTGTCGAAACCGTAGAGATCAATCAAGGATCTTGCTATGTTAGTCCCCGCCGGATCCATCTTGGAAGCTACTATGACGATTTCCTTCAAAATCGCCCCTGTCAGAGGAAGATAGTTAATATATGGCTGGCGAATTCGCGTACTCAATACCTACAGTGTGGATCTGTTGAGTCTACGTACCTTTCTAAGGTCAATGGTATATACACTAAAACTTACTCGAAAGTCTGATAGAGAGGAATTCCTCCTCTACCTGAAGCTTGTTCTCCTAGGCTTAGCCACTGTCGGCACCATTGGATTCTTGATTCAATTTGTCTCTGCCCTTCTAAAGCTCCGCTAGTGATTTTCATGAGTGAGCTACCATTTTCAAGAGTATTTGCAGTGAAGACGACAGGAGGGCAGGAAAAGACAGTGGCGGAATTCATTCAGACTAGGGTGAAAACCAAGGGCAAGCCTGTATACTCCGTTCTAGTTCTAGATGCGCTGAAAGGCTACGTTTTTCTGGAGGCGTCAAACGCGCAAGTGGTCTCTGACACCACTGCCGGGTTTAAGCATGTGAAGAGTCAGATACCTGGTATCGTGCAACATCAAGACATAGAGAAGTTTCTGATAACGAAATCGATTATAGCTGAGCTAGGGATAGGGGATACAGTTGAGATCACAGCTGGCCCCTTCAAGGGGATGAGGGCCAAGATTAACAGAATTGAACCTGCAAGATCTGAGGCGACGGTGATATTGCTTGAGGCAACCTATCAGTTGCCTGTGACAGTTGACGCGAACTTCCTGAAAATAGTGGAGAAGAGTAGGGTGGCGGTAGCCTAGATTGGGCGAGAAGAAAATGGTCTCGGCATTGGTAGTAGGAGGAGAAGCATCCGCTGGTCCTCCTCTAGGACCAGCTATCGGACCTCTGGGCGTCAATGTCATTGCCGTGGTGACGCGGATTAACGAGCTCACAAAGGAATACAGTGGCATGAGGGTTCCTGTGAAGGTGACAGTGGATACTGAGACGAAACAGTTCGAAGTAGAGGTGGGATTACCGACCACCTCCGCACTGATCGTGCGTGAAGCCTCCGTTCCAAAGGGTTCCGGAAACCCTAAAGCTGATCTTGTAGGCGACTTACAGATGAAACAGGTAGCGAAGATAGCAAAGCTGAAGCTGCCTCAATCATATGGAAGTTCGTTGAAGGCTGCGGTGAAAGAGGTTATTGGCGCATGCATTAGTATGGGAGTAAAGGTCGAGGGCAAAGATCCTAGACTAATATCAGCTGAGATCGATCAGGGAAAATGGGATTCAGTCCTGAAAGACTAACTGCAATGAACCCTTTTATTGACGTCTAATAGCGCATTTGCACTTCCGCGGTGAGTGACTCTGAGTTCTGAACAACTAAGGCAGGCTGTAGCGGAGATGAAGACGGAGCAAGTCAAGAGAGGTTTCAAGCAATCAGTAGAGCTTGTTCTTACTCTTCGCGATATTGACGTGAAGAAGCAGGAAGTCAACATAAATGAAGTCGTATACTTTCCACACAAATTTTCACAGGAAGCCTCCGTTTGCATTTTTGCCTCAGGTGACTTGGCGCTAAGAGCTAGGAAGGCAGGAACCGACCGTGTGATCGAGCCGGAGGAGTTGGATAGGATAGCGGCTTCAAAGAGGGAGCTGAAGAAGATTGCCAGGACCTACTCGTTCTTTCTAGCTGAACCACAGCTTATGCCGAAAATAGGTAAGATATTCGGGCAATTCTTAGGGCCCAGGGGCAAGATGCCATCCCCGGTTGCAGCTGGCGCTCCAATTGAATCTATCGTTGGAAGACTCCGCTATGCGATTCGAGTGAAGGCCAGAGGACAGATGGCTATCGCATGCAAGATTGGGGAAGAAGGGATGGCTGACGAAGCGATTTCAGAGAACGCGCTTTCAGTCATCTCGGCAGTGGAGAAGAAGCTTCCATCTGGGAGTAAGAACATCGGGCGAGCTATCATTAAGCTCGCAATGGGTCAGCCGCGAGTTATTCCTATGGCGGCAAGGTGATTTACGGTCGATGGCAAGGAGTTACAGTAAAAGAAACGTCTCCGCCATCGAAACTATCCAGAACTTAGCCAATTCGCATAAGGTAATCATTGCCTCCAGACTGCATCAAGTGAGGGCGGCGCAGCTTATGTCTCTGCGAAAGAACTTCAGAAATCAACTCCGCATCCTCGTGGCGAAGAACAACCTTGTAAGCCTAGCCCTGATGAAGTCTGACCGACCAGGCTTAGATGAGTTTGCCAAGAATCTTCAAGGACAAAACGCCCTGATATTCACAGACATGGATCCCTTCAAACTGTTCATTGTGTTTGAGAAGAATAAGGTCAACTTGGCGGCTAGGTCCGGAGATGTTGCGACGGATGACGTAATAATCGCAGGAGGGAATACGGGAATACCTCCTGGCCCCATCCTGAGTGAGTTCAAAGAGGCGGGTGTCCCCACCAGAATAGATACAGGAAGCATATGGGTGAGTAAAGATACGGTCGTACTTCGGAAGGGACAAGCTTTCTCTCCGAAGTTGGCTGGTTTATTGTCTAGGCTGGGTATTAAGCCGATAAAGGCCGGATTGTCAATCTCTACGGCTTATCTGAATGGACTTGTGCTTGGCGAAAAGGACGTTAAAATCGATCTGAATGAATATAGAGGTCTAATTGCCGATGCACAAAGATTGAGTTATGCGTTGTCGCTGGCGGCATCTTACCCGACTAGGGAGACTTTGCCGATGGCAATAGCGGATGCTTTTAGAAACGCCTTTGCACTTTCTGTCCAAGCAGCATTTCCCACCAAGGATACTGCGGCCTCAATCCTTTCGCAGGCTGGATCTCATGCTAGCAAGCTCTATTCGTTGGCCAGAGAAAAAGGGTACAGTTAGCCTAGAGGCTCTGTCAACCGAAGAGGGACGATAAACCTGCCAGAGCCTCTTCTTCCTTCTTTTCCTCTTCCTTCTTAGCTTCAGCCTTTTCTTTCGGCGCCTCGACTGGTGCAGCAGTTGCCGGTGCCTGTACGGCTGGAGCTACTGTAGCGGCTTTAAGAGCCTCATCGATGTTTACTTCGCCGAGGGCGGATACGAGAGCTTTAATCTTCACCTCGTCAGGACTTGCTCCAGCAGCCTTAACAACCTTCGTAACGCTGGCTTCGCTGATTTCCTTCTTGAGCCTATGAAGCAGTAGTGCGGCGTAGATGTACTCCATCGTAAATCGGTCGCCCACGAGGCTCCCGACTCTATTTAAGGCTGTCTCAGTTCAACATTGTTGCAGGGCTGCAGAACCCTAAATTCGGGAAAAGTGTATTTAACATCCCATTCGCAAAAGGCTCAATCCCGATGAATCTGAAGGAAGTCCTGAGAAAAAAATTCTCTGCTCAGCCTCGGAAGTATTACCAGGTTGAGCTTTTCGAAGAGAAAGGCTTCCTGAGGAGGAAGTGTCCATCATGTGGCAGATACTTTTGGACTTTAGACCCAGAGAGAAAGATCTGCCAAGATCAAACATGTCAACACTACGAATTCCTTGGAGATCCTCCGACTAAGATGCGTTACGATTACACGGGGTGCTGGCGAGCAATCGAGTCGTTTTTTGTGAAAAATGGTCACACGAGCGTAAAGAGGTATCCAGTAGTATGTAGGTGGAGGCCGGACCTATTCTTCACAGTAGCTTCTGTGATCGATTTTCAGCGAATAGAGGGAGGAAAAATAGTCTTCGAACTCCCTGCTAATCCCCTTATTGTTCCTCAGATGTGTCTGAGGTTTAACGATATAGCCAATGTTGGAGTGACGGGGAAGCATTACACCTCATTCTGCATGATCGGTCAGCATAGCATTCAGGATTCTCGAGGTTATTGGAAAGATAGGTGTATCGAATTGGACTACAAGCTATTGACAGGACCCTTTGGCATAAAGCCCCGTGAAATCACCTTCATCGAAGAAGTTTGGCTGGGCTACGGCGCCTTTGGCTACTCTCTCGAATACTTCGTTAGAGGCCTAGAGTTGGGCAACGCAGTCTTTACCGCTTTTGAGGGCACGCCCGATAACTATCGGGAAATGAAGGAAAGAGTGATAGACATGGGGGCAGGTCTGGAGAGGTTCGTCTGGCTTACGCAAGGGACTCCGACAAGCTATGATAGTACATTTGGTCCCGTTATCACTTCGATGATGGAGAAGTGCGGTGTAGATTACGACAGAGAGTTCTTTCTTCGATATTCTAAGCTAGCTGGCAGACTGAATCTGGACGAAGTGTCTGATGTAGAAGAAGCCAAGAAGGGTGTAGCTAGGCAACTCGGAGTTGAGTTTGAAGATTTGCAACGGAAAACGGAGACACTAGAAGCGCTCTACGCTCTGGCGGACCATCTGAGAAGCTTGGTCTTTGCCATAGCCGATGGTGGTCTTCCAAGCAATGTTGGCGGAGGATATAATCTCCGAGTCATCCTCCGAAGAGCCCTAGGCTTTGTTGACAG
>JAHFOH010000008.1:3123-5716 GCA_023266955.1 Nitrososphaerota archaeon | reverse complement strand
TTCATAGGCGACTGCAAGGTTATCGATGTCCAGAAGTTTGGAAGAGTCGTCCTGCATAAAGTGGAGAAGTGCAACCTTAGAGAGGGTCAGGTCGTGTCGTGCGAAGTAGATAGTCGGAGGAGGGCTATACTGATGCGTCAGCACACAGCTACCCATGTGCTGAATGGGGCGGCAAGGAAGTTCTTGGGTTCATGGGTTTGGCAGCATTCGGCTTTCAAAGATATGGACAGGAGTAGGCTAGACATCACCCACCATGCACATCTCTCCAGAGACGAACTCCTCGAACTCGAAAGAATGTCCAATGAAGTGGTTCGACTGAACGTTCCGGTCTCAGTGCAAGTTCTACCAAGGGGAGAAGCGGAGAGAAGGTATGGTTTCAGAATTTATCAAGGGGGTGTAGTTCCGGGCAAAGATGTTAGGATAATCAACATTCGCGGATGGGATGTTGAGGCTTGCGGTGGAACTCATTGCACCAGCACTGGACAGATCGGTTTCATCAAGGTTCTAAAAGCAGAAAGAATTCAGGATGGAATTGAGAGACTGGAGTTTACGGCGGGTGAGCCGGCGGTTAAATTTGCGGAAGAGCAAGAATCAGTTATTGCCTCTCTGTCCCAGACCTTAGGAGCTCAACAAGAGAAAATGGTGGACGCTGTTAACAAGCTGAAGGAGCATGTCGACTTGTTGGGAAAGAGGCAGAAGGTACTGTTGAAGAAGCTCTCCTCCTTCATCGTAAAGGACGTCTCTCAAAACGCCGTGTCTATCGACGGCGTCAGGGTTTATCCAGCTATGGAAGAAGGGATGGATGAGGAATATCATATTACGGTAGGTGACTCGGCTGTAAGAAACGATCCTCAGCTACTTTACGTTGGCTTCGTTTCGGAGGAAACAAGTGCCAGGATTTTCGTCTTCGCTGGCGCTGAAGTGCAGAAGAGGGGCGTCATGGCAAATTTGGTGGCGAAGGAAGTCTCCAGGGTTCTAGGAGGATCCGGGGGTGGAGATTCCCGATTTGCTCAGGGCGGAGGCAGTCAGGTTACTAAGTATCAAGAGGCGATGCGGCGCCTTCCCGAAATCGTATCAAACATGCTGAAGTCAAAGTGACTTCCAAAGAAATCGAACAGAAGTGGCAGAAGGCCTGGGAAGAAGCCCGCCTTTTTGAGGCTGACCCGGTAGAGGGAAAGCCAAAGGTCTTCGTTACTGTCCCCTTCCCCTACATGAATGGTCCCATGCATGTAGGTGGAGGCTTCACCGCGACTCGCGTCGATGTATATGCACGTTTCAAGCGAATGCAGGGCTACAATGTTCTATTCCCGTGGGCTTGGCATTGGACCGGTCAACCCATCGTAGCGGCTTCCGAAAGATTTGTCAGAGGTGATCCCGCGATGATTAGAGAGTTCAGAGAGATCGATAAGGTGCCGGAGGAAGAGCTGAGGAATTTTTCAGACCCAGTTTACATGGCGCAATATTATACTCGGCAGAGCAAGGAAGCGCTAAACAGACTCGGCTTTTCCATTGACTGGAGGAGAGAGTTTCACTCAAGCTCCCTCGAGCCCACTTTCAGCCGTTTCGTGGAATGGCAGGTTCTGAAGCTGAAGCAGCGGGGATACGTAGTCAAGGGAACCCATCCCGTTGTATGGTGTCCTCGAGATCAAAGTCCCACGGGTGACCATGATAGGCTTGAGGGTGAGGGTGTAACATGGGAAGAGTATACGCTGATCAAGTTCCCCTTTGAAGAGTCATTTCTCGTCGCAGCCACATTCAGGCCTGAAACAATCTTCGGCGTGACTAATCTTTGGATTAACCCTGACGCTATCTATGTTCGGGCGCAGGTGGATGGCGAAACTTGGATAGTCAGCAAGGATGCAGTAGCCAAGCTCGGCGAACAGCTGCGCTCTGTCAAAATTCGAGAGGAATTTTCCGGCTCCAAACTTGTTGGACGAGAATCTAAAGACCCCTTCTCGAGAAGGAAACTTCTGATTCTACCCGCTTCCTTTGTGGATCCCTCCAATGGCAGTGGGCTAGTTTATAGTGTTCCGGCCCACGCCCCGTACGATTGGATAGCCCTCAAGGACCTATTGAGAAACTCCGATTACATGAGGCGTTTTGACCTTGATAGTAAGCGAATATCTGAGATTAAGCCCATTTCGATGATCACGGTCGATGGGTTTGGGGAATATCCCGCTCTTGAGGCGTGTGAGAGCCTTGGTGTAAAGGATCAGAATGACCCCAAGTGCGATGAGGCGACCCAGCTTGTGTACAAAAAGGAATTTCACTCTGGGATCCTCAAAGAGATTTGCGGTGAATTTGCTGGGAAGAGAGTTTCACAGGTAAAGGCCGAGATCATAGAACACTTTCGACGAAACGGTGTCGCTGATTCCATGTACGACCTTCCGGAACTTGTAGTCTGTCGATGCACAACTCGATGTATAGTCAAGATCCTTCAGGAACAATGGTTCCTCAAATACTCAGACGACGATTGGAAGAGAAAAGCCCGGGAACTACTCGCTCGTGCAGCCGTATATCCAGAGAGCGGTCGGTCGTGGTTCGAGGCGGTTATCGAGTGGTTGAAAGAATGGCCGTGCGCCAGAAGAACTGG
>JAHFOH010000008.1:0-3023 GCA_023266955.1 Nitrososphaerota archaeon | reverse complement strand
TTAGCGAAAAACTGCAGAGTTTTCACGTCTTTGTACTCAAACTCCGCCAAACTGCCGTAGAGCGGAGTGAGCAACAGATTGATCGATGGCTAGTCTCCGTGCTCCAGAAGAGAGTGGCTGAAGCCACGGAGGCCTTGGATCAACTTAAGATTCGGACAGCCTTCCAGGTGTCCTTCTACGGCATATGGAATGACCTGCGATGGTATCTGAAACGGGTCAAGGCTCCTAGAACAGCTGCGGTAACGGAAGTTCTGGGTTCTTGGGTACGGTTGCTTGCACCGTTTGCCCCATTCCTTGCGGAGGAGCTGCATTCGGTCCTGGGGTATGAAGGCTTTGTTTCTGTTGTGCTATGGCCCGCGGTTCGACGGGACTTGATGGACGCAGACGCTGAGTTAGCGGAGGAAATGGTCTCCAGGCTAATTGAGGACGTGAAGAAGGTCATAAAGCTGATCCCACAGGCCAACAGACTTCACGTTTACTGCTCACCACTCTGGAAGATGCAGCTGATGTCTGAAATGATTTCTAGTAAGGCTAAAGGCAGGCAATACGGCGAGGGTCTAAAGGCGTTTTCCGCCTCGTATCCTGAGTTCAGCGGGCAGGCGGGTTCCTTGCTGTCCAAGCTAGTCAAACTAATTCATGATTTAGGGGAGCCGTTCATCGCGAGTGTCGTCAAGACACAACGAATCGATGAATATCAGACATTTTCATCTTCGTCTAGCTTCCTCTCACAGGAACTCGGCGTGGAGGTTATGGTACACAATGAGGATGAGGACCGTCTCTATGATCCCAAAAAGAGGGCATCCAACAGCCTGCCCTTCAGACCCGCCCTCTACATCGAATAGGTTACTTTTGCCAGTCTAGTTCTGGCGTAACTGTAGAGATACTCCTGAGCATATCCTGCATATCTCCCAAAGTATGACCTCATTCTGTCTGCAGTTGCGACATAAACTCCTCCACCAAGAGATTTTGTCGACGCGAGTCTGTGAAGAAATTTATCTTCGAATAGATGACGGTATTTCTCCAGAATAAGTCGTTTTATCCAGACGTCGATGGGGAATGACTCAAGCTTTTCCATGGAGAATAGTAGAATACAGTCAGCTGCCTTCGGACCTATTCCGAGTAGTGTCTTTCCGCCAGGTGATCTTCCAAGAAGGTTCCGACGCGCCTGTTCATACTCTAGACGCATGATTTCATGAAGATTGACGGATCCATTTTCGATCTGCTGCGCGGTATGCCTGAGATGAGGAGCTCGATATCCGAGTCTGCAATCTGTGAGATCGGAAAGCGTTGCTCGGGCAAGAGCTTTTGATTCGGGGAACAAGTAGAATTCCCTCCCTTCAAAAACGATTCTTTTCCCAAATTTTCTGCATAGGTTGGAGATCATCTGCGTAATGACTTTGATGTTTGAATTTGTAGCGCAGAGGTAGGAGACTAGACATTCCCAAAGATTCTGCCGAATTATCCGAAGCCCTTCAAAGCTTGAAATCGCCTCCGAAATCACCTTGTCCTTTCTGATTTTCCTAGTAATTGAAGATAGATTATCATCAAGTCGAAAATAACTCCGAATTAGTTCCTTGTCAACCTCTTCAGGGTAAGATTCGAAGACTAGCTTGGAATTATTCTGCTTCAACTTCAGTACGTTTCTTCCGACTACTCCATACCACCATTCACCAATCCGTTCCCATCGGAACGTTTGTCCAGAGGTCAGAGTATGATTCAGGTCGAGACGGTTCTCTGAAGTTAAAGTGAGCTGCATTAGGGATCGCTCGCGTTGGAGTAGAAATTGGGTTAGGTGCAGATTACAGATTCGGCAGAAACTTCTCGATGGCTTCTCTTACTTTTGTCCACTCCTCCTTATTTTTGATGACAAACTTCTGCTGACGCTTCCAAGTGCCGTCCTTATTCAGCCACAGGTATGTTGCGATTTGTTTTCTACCGAATGAATCTATCAGCGCGACAGCCGACCACCAATTGCTGGTCTTGTAGAGTATGACGGAATCCAAGACAGTCAGTTTTTCGGAGATGGGAAGTTTGTCCTCAGACAAGTATCTCGGAAAATGAAGACTGCTGGTGGCTAATTAATATCTATCTAGGTGAGTCTACACTCGCCTACCGCGTCTCCCACCAGGCTTCCTAGTGGTATCATGCGGTAACGGAGTGACGTCCTCGATCCTACCAATCTTGAACCCTGCCCTCGCAAGTGCTCTTATGGCTGCCTGAGCTCCTGGACCAGGAGTCTTGGGTCCCACTCCTCCCACAGCTCTGACCTTGATGTGCAATCCGGTTATTCCCTTTGTTTTTGCTTTATCAGCCACCGCGCCGGCTGCTCTCATCGCAGCGTAGGGTGATGACTCCTCTCTGTCGGCTTTAACATGCATGCCTCCTGAACTAATCGCTACGGTCTCTGCTCCGCTGAGGTCAGTGAGGTGTATTATGGTGTTGTTGTAACTGGAGAAGATGTGGGCTATTGCCCATTTTTCATTACTTATCTCCTCGGTGGAAGAAGCTGTCTCCGCCATTGCAGTGTTGAAAACCGGTCCTCCACCTTCATATATTGCTTGGGGTTGCGCGTCTACATTACTGTAAGTATGGAGAACTTCAGCTTCCGGCTTGACGGGTTTCCTTTAGAAGCCTCAGGATGTATTCTGGTTTGAGCGGTGTCTCTCTTATACGAATGTTGAATGGTGATAAAGCATCTTCAACAGCGTTTACTACAGCTGCTGTGGACCCTATCGTGCCAGCTTCACCCACACCCTTCAATCCCATCGGATTGGTCGGAGCGGGTGTCTCCGTCCTGAAGCTTTCGAAGTGAGGTAGATCGTAGCAGGTGGGGACCGAGTAGTCCGTTAACGTGCTTGTTAGGAGTTGACCCTCTTCGTCATAGACCATCTCTTCAAGCAATGCTTGAGCTATTCCCTGAGCTACTCCACCATGAATCTGGCCTTCAACTAGAATCGGGTTAATGACTCTGCCACAGTCGTCAACTGAAATGTATCTCAACAACTTCACAAATCCTGTTTCGA
>JAHFOH010000007.1:9670-20309 GCA_023266955.1 Nitrososphaerota archaeon | reverse complement strand
GAATCTTCAACTCTGGAAAGTCAGCTGCCAAATCATCAATGTAGATGGGTTGAGAATACTTCAGCCTCGCTCCACCTCCACCAGGTAAACCCGCACCCCAGGCAGCCATCCCCATGTGAAAGAGCACTGGGATCTTGAGTTCGACGACTTTTTCGAAGAGAGGGTAGAATCTCTTATCATTAGGGTAAAAGGCTTGAGCTATTTGGTGGAGCTTCAGGCCTCTGAGTCCTAGATCCCTTATCGCTCTATCCAGCTCTTTCACAGCTATATGCCCCTTATGAGGATCTACGGATGCGAATCCAATCAATCTGTCAGGGTGTGTTTCAACAATTTTTGCAATGTAGTCGTTAGGAACTTTAGGGAGGCCTGTAGTTGTTTCAGCATCCCAACCTAGAATCACCAGCTTTTCGACGCCTGTCTCATCGAATTCGCCAAGCATCTCTCCCACGGTCTTCTCTACGAACTCGGACCCGAAGTATCTGTGAATGGCTTCGCCGAATCTACCATAACTGTCTCTGTAAACCTCCTTCGTAGGCAAGTGTACATGCACATCGATCAATCCCAATACCCGAACACTGAATCAACTGGCTCTAGCTCTGCTATTAATTTCGTCGGCCAACCGTAGAGCACCAGAAAAGATAAATCGCATCAGAAATTCCCGCAACCTGCTTTAATGGAGCCTGCCAGCCAACTTAAGCGGGAAATCATGAGCGAGTATAACAAGCAGTCTAGTGACTGGCATGTCTTCACAAGCAGAGATATTCGCGGGAACGTCAACACCGTATTTGTTCACGGCAAGCACGTCTGGTTCCTAAAGGAGCAGCCCATTAATCCCTATGAATCTGTGGGATTTGGTGTTAGATCTCGAGCAGACGAAGTAAGAGGAAATCTTCCCCCTCATTCCTTCGGTTTCAGACCGGTGAACAAAAGGCTGATGACTGAAATCCTAAACCAAGGAGCTTCGGGAGGAAGCGTCGATCAGATAGTGGAAAGGCTCCTTCAGCAGCGACCCATGCCGCTAAGCAGCATCAGGAGTCCCGTAGCTATCGAGGGACCAGTAGTGCATTCCCCTTCTAACTTGAATCTCTTTCCCCAGCAACAGGACTTGGACTTTAAACTTCGGGCCGAGCTTGACAGCCTTATCACGAGGAAATATCCTCACCTGCACACCACGTACGGCTGAAGCTATCATCGTCCCACAAACTTAGGGGAACGCTTCTCCAAAAAAGCAAGCATTCCCTCCTTCTGATCAAGAGTTTCGAAGCATCTAGCGAAACTCTCTATCTCATTTACATCTGCCTCTCTCAAACCTACAGAAAGACTGCTGTTGACCAACTGTTTCAGCGAAGTTAACGCGAAGGGTGCACCCTCAAGAAGCTTCCTAGCCAACCTCTTAGCCTCCCTAAGAAGAAACTTCTGTTTCACAACCTTGTTAACCAAACCGACTCTTTCAGCCTCCTCCGCATTCAACATCTTTCCGAGGAGAAACATCTCCTTCGCCCTTCTTACGCCAACTACTCTTGGAAGCCTAGCGGTCCCTCCAAAGGCTGTCACAATCCCCAGTGAGGCAGTCGGTTCACCGAAGACGGCATCTTCGGAAGCAATACACAAGTCGCAAACCAAAGCAAGATCACATCCTCCTCCAAGAGCGAATCCGTTCACAGCCGCTATGACAGGTTTTGAACTGCCTTCGATCTGTCCGAAAGCTCTGTGCGCAAGCCTTGCAAATCTTCTCGCTTCATTAGGGCCCATGTTTCTGATCTCCTTGATATCGGCGCCCGATGAGAAAGCTCTTCCAGACCCTGTCAATATGACTGCCGCAACTTTAGAATCATTTTCGACTCTCTTCATAACTTCGTAAATCTCTTTTAGAGTGACAGTTCTAAGCGCGTTCAGAACCTGCTGCCGATTGAATTGAATAACAGCAAGCTGATCCTCTACAACAAATTTCAGATCGTGCAGAATCATATGATGAGAAAGCATCTCTGTCCATTAAAGTCTTGTTAGCTGAAATTGCTCATCTCTTTATATGATAAATCCTCCCTCGGAACAAAGTTCCTTGGGACCTCTTGATGGAGTAAAAGTTGTGGATCTTACAAAGGCTGTGGCGGGACCCTACGCTGCAATGATGTTGGGTGATCTTGGAGCCGATGTCATTAAAGTGGAGCCTCCTGAAACCGGGGATGAAGCTAGGCAATGGGGGCCACCTTTCCTAGATAACGAAAGCAGCTACTTCCTGAGTGTAAATCGAAATAAGCGAAGTATAGGCGTAAACCTAAAGTCTGAAGACGGAAGAAGCATCCTATTCAAGCTCATAGAGAGAGCGGATGTGTTTCTTGAAAACTTCAAACCGGGAACTACCATCAGGCTCAAAATAGATTACGGGACATTCAGAAGGATCAATCCAAGACTCCTCTACTGTTCAATATCCGGTTTCGGACAAGACGGACCTTACGTTGACAGACCCGGATATGACATAGTGGCCTTTGCGATGGGGGGTATAATGAGTATCACCGGAGAAGCCGGCAGGCCTCCCGTCAAAATGGGCGTCCCAGTTGCTGATATAGGAGCAGGAATGTTTGCTGCTTACGGCATCGTTGCAGCCCTTCTAGAGCGCCAGAAAAGCGGAAGGGGCCAGCACATAGATGTGTCTCTTCTAGACTCACAGGTTTCTTGGTTAACATACCAGGCTGGCTACTATTTTGCCACAGGAAAAAATCCGGAAAGACTCGGATCAGCCCATTCTACAATTGCACCGTATCAAGCCTTCAAAGCAAAGGATGGATACTTCATGCTAGCCATAGGAAACGATGAGCAATGGAAGGATTTCTGCGACGCACTAGATTTAGAAGAGTTGAAGGTCAGACCTCAACTCAGAACGAATCCAGCGAGAGTTAGAAACAGGATAAAACTTGAGAGGTTGCTTCAAAGAATATTCATCAAAAAGAAAGTTGAAAATTGGCTCTCAATTCTTGAAAAGGCGGGTGTGCCCTCCGGACCAGTAAACACCATTTCAGATGTTTTCAGAGATCCTCAGGTGCTGCACAGAAAAATGCTTCAGAAGATTAATCATCCTAAGATCGGTTCTATCAATGTCGTAGGAATACCAGTAAAATTCTCAGCAACTCCTGGTGCAATACTTAGGGCCCCTCCTATGCTGGCAGAGCACACTGAAGAAATACTGACGGAGCTAGGATACACCGGACAACAAGTTAAAGAGCTTCGAGCTAGAAAAGCAATAGGTTAACTCGCAACGCTACAAGAATTTGACAAGATCGCCGTAAAGGTCGGGTCGTCTATCACGCAAGAAGGGGGCGATCTTTCTCCTCTCCTTCACCTCATCTAATTTTATGTCTGTAACCAAGACGCTTTCCTCCTCTCCCGCCTTCGCGACTATTTCGCCCCTCGGGTTAACTACGAAACTTCTTCCGAAGTATTTTGCTGGTTGTTGAGGAAATTCAACGCCACATCTGTTAACCCCCGCGACGAATATAGTATTGAAAGCAGCATGCGCCTTTAGTTCCAGCTCCCAGAGTTCAGGGTAGAATCCGGTGCAAGTGGGCACGAAGACTATCTGCGCGCCCTTCAACGCCTCAATTCTCGGACCCTCTTCAAAATGCCTATCGTAACATATCACCAGGCCAAATCGGCATCCTGGTAAGTCGAACACAGGATAGCCGAGATTGCCAGGCTTGAAATAGAATTTCTCCTCATAACCTATAAGCTGAGGAAGATGTGTCTTCCTATACTTCCCCATTACCTTACCATCTGAATCTATTATTGCAGCAGCGTTATAGAAGGTTCCCGAGACTTCAGTGTCCGCTTCAAAGATAGGGGCAATCAGTGTTATTCCATTCCGTTTAGCAACCTTCGACAATCTCCTGACAGTTGGTCCAGGTATCGGCTCAGCAAGATCAAAGTATTTGTGATCCTGAACTGCGCAAAAATACTGCGTCGAAAAAAGTTCTTGCAGGCAGATTATTTCAGCCCCTTTGTCAATGGCTTCGCCGATGTAGCCAAGAGCTTTCTCGATGTTCTTCTCCTTCTTCGGAGCGCCCTGCATTTGTACTAAGCCGATCTTCATCGCAGTCCTCCTTCCTATTCTCAGAAGATATTTAGCAATTTGCGTCCTTGTAAAAGAACCCATGTGTTGACCTATTGAATTTCGGAACACAGCATGTACTCTCATTTTGAGACGTTCCCGCCAATTCTTAATGTTAGAACAAATTCAACCTAGGGAATTATGGGAAAGTAGTAAAGAAACCATAACACTGTCGCTGAGAGAAATACTATGAGAATTAAGTTAGATGCTCTTGCATTGGAAGGAAATAGTCGGCTGACAGTGTAAGGAACACCCAATGCTATGGCAGGAACTGTATTGATGAAATAAAACGGATAGACTATTCGCTGGACAACCAGTGATAAATAGATGTAAGGCAAGTACGTTCCTACGATCCACGCGAAGATTAGGGAAGTGGGGCGTCCAATGTCCTCCCGCCTGTTAGCTAGAAGTTTCGCGACTGTGAAGATGGTTACTAGCCAGAAGCCGATTGTCCACAGCGGGAGGTTGCCTACCCCTATCCATCGAATTAGTGGGTGTCCGCTCGTGACGAAATAAGGAATCTCTTTGACGGGCAGGGGGAGCACCCAATTCCAAGCAAAATTATTCTGATCTGCATCAGCACCGACTTTCAACGAAAACTGATAGTTCACAATATACTGGAAATTTTGTAGTGGGTTAGAGATGCCACGCGGTCTGTAAATGAGATCGTAAACCCATAATGCAGAAAGTATGGTGAGCGAAAACACGATTACAAAACTGATCAGAGGACGGAAGTATCGTGAAGGAGTCAGAAAATGCTTGCCACCTTTAAGTAGACTGAGGGCTCCAACCACGAGTAAAAAGAACAGACCCGTTTCCTTGCTTAGCACTGACAACGCAAGGGACAAAGAAGATAATGCATATCGTCTCTTCAAATACAGGTAAAGACCTAGAAGACCGAAGAACAAAGAAGGTATTTCCAGCACGTACAGATTGCCATGTACGAAGAAGATGTTATCGAACGCAAGAAAGCTGACCGCAAAGAGGGAATACTTCTGAACATTCTTTAGTCCACCATCAGTGTAGATTAGGGTTGCAAGATTGTAGAATACGATGAGTGTGAGAGTCGAGAAAATGACGGAAGGAATTCTCCATCCTAGCGAGTTATTACCTAGCAGCACAATGCCCAGTGCACCCCATAGTTTTCCTAGAAATGGATGCTCGAGGTTACTGGCAACACCTTTGAGCAGATCTATCCCTGCTTGTGTATAGTAGGATTCGTCAAAAACCACGGAGTCTTTTGGAAAAGATATGGTAAAGGCCCTCAATGCTAATGTTCCAGCCAGTAGCACTGCATAACGAAAATCCAATGCTCGTGAGTTCAACTGCATCTTTGATTTATCTTTGCGAACACATGCACGAAGCCTGGAATGTTCTAGCGGGACTCGTTGCGACTGACAAAGTATCTCTAATGGACGTTGGGTGAGCTTTGCTAACTGTAGCCGTAACTCGATTGCCACAGTAGCGATTTTGACAACCTCAAAATCCGATTCATACTAAGCCTTCCTGCTTCCACAGCTCTTCCCCCTCTAACTGTTATTGAGAAAAGCTGAGGCGTTCATCAATTTATATACAGTGCCACGGATGCTTAGTTCCAAAGGTGCACTATTTGACCACCAAAAGGCTCGCAGAATACTGTTCGACCCTAAGGTACGAAGACATCCCTAAGCCCGTTAGGGCGAGAGCTCAGGATATGATTTTTGACCTCATAGGTGTGGCGATTTACGGCTCAACACTCCCTTCAAGTCTCCCAGTGTTGAAATACGTCGAAAGTCTCGAAGGCAGGCCCGAAGCAACGGTCTTCGGCCTGACTAGGAAAACGACGGCTGCAGAAGCAGCTATGGCTAACGGAACATCCGCCCATGGCCCCGAGCTGGACGATACTGAGCATGGAGGCCCGATACACGTTGGTACTACGGTAATTCCAGCTGCCTTAGCCCTAGCTGAAAAAAAGCATATAGATGGTACCACCCTCCTCGCAGCTGTTGTAGCAGGCTACGATGTCGCTGTTCGGTGCGCCCTCGCAGCTCAGGGGAGCAGTAGAGCTCACTACAGGCGTGGCTTCCACCCAACGGCCACGTGTGGAGCCTTTGCAGCCGCCGCTGCTTCTGGCCGCATCCTAGGTCTTAGCCCAGATAAGATGGCGGATGCCTTCGGGATTGCTGGAAATCAAGCGGCCGGCTTGTTGGCCTTTCTTAATGATGGCTCCTGGACGAAGCGTTTTGGTGCAGGAAGAGCATCGCAAAGCGGAGTTGTGGCTGCAAGCCTTGCGGAGTTAGGCTTCACTGGTCCACACGATGTCCTTGAGGGGAAGAATGGCTTCCTTCAAGCGTACACCGACGAACCTGAGGCTTCGTGGCTTACGCGTGGATTGGGTGAAGAATTCTCCGTCATGAGCACTGGGATCAAGTTTCATTCGTGCTGCCGCTACAATCAATCAGCGATAGACTGCGCCATAGAGTTGCGGAGAAACTATCATTTTGCACCTGAGGAAATATCGGAAGTGCGAGTCGGCGTAGTTAAGACTGCGGTTGAGCTCCTCTCCGAGCCTCACGATGTGCGGTATAATCCTAAAACGGTCGTGGATGCCCAGTTCAGCATTCCCTACAGTGTGGGAGTTGCACTTGTGCGTGGCAGAGCGTTTATCGATGAATACACAGAGCAGTCGATAAGAGATCCCCAAGTCCTCTCCGTAACTAGGAGGATTAATGTCGAGCACGACCCGCAGTTGGATAAAGAGTACCCCCAGTACTGGCCGGCATGGGTTCGCCTAAAGCTAAAGGATGGGAGGATCTTTGAGACTTCGGTTAAAACGTGTAAAGGCGATGCAGGGACTCCGCTGCCTAGAGATGAGTTGGAGAATAAATTCGTAGCACTTGCGGGGAGGGTTCTGACGGATGGAGCCGTCCAAGGACTTATCGCATCGCTGAGACAGCTCGAAACTTTAGAAGATGCTTCGAGTCTGTTTGACCGACTGCAGTACAAGCTGGAAAGGCCCTTAGAACCTATTCAAGTGACAGCTGATCCCTAATTTCGGCCCGGAGAAGCGTTTCAGGTTAGGCTGCGTCTGTGGTGAAGACTATGGATATCTTCTTCATTCTAGCTACGTCCACGACTTCCTTCGTATTCCTTACGACTGAATCGAGGTCTGATCCTCATGGATACCTAGCGTCAGTCTAGCCTACGGCTAGATCAATGACGAGCAGAGCGGGTTTCTTTCCGAAACCGATCCTAGCTTGAAAAAACCTTCTGCTGTACAGCTCGGCCGCTTCCTTCCCCAAAACGTCTAACGCTATTTCAGCTACTTCAGACAATTCAATGATTCGGTCCTATGTGGGAAATCTTAACATTTTCTGTCAGGCGCGGGTGTCGATGCTCATTTTCGAATTTCTATAGGCATTGCACACGGCAATGGGATAGTAGAAGAGTTAGAAGGTCAGCAGTAGGAGTAGCCCCTTTCTAAAGCTCTTAAAGGAAAACAGCTGCACTAGCTCGAATGACTAGTCAACACTCCTCCGCCGGAATTGTGAAGCAGCTCGCCAAAATCGTCGGTACTGAAAACACGATAAGCGACGCAAGGTCGCTAGAGGATTACAAACGAGACATGGCAGACTACGAGGGCACTCCTATGGCGGTTGTAAGACCTGGCTCAGAGCAGGAGACTGTTCAGATAGTCAAGCTAGCTAGGAGGCGTCGGGTTCCGTTAGTGGCGAGAGGTGCAGGTAGCAGCCTAACTGGCGCCGTGGTGCTTGAAGACGGCATCACAATTGACATGAGCCGCTTCAATCACGTTCTAAAGATAGATCCTATTAATTGGTACGTGCACCTACAAGCGGGTGTAGTTTTGGATGACTTGAACAAGGAGTTGGAGAAGCATGGTTTCTTCTTTCCACCTGATCCAGCAAGCAGCTTCATGTGCACCGTCGGAGGCGCGATAGCTGAGGGTTCAGGTGGGATGAGATGTGTAAAGTATGGGACGATGAAGGATTGGGTGCTATCAGTGCGAGTGGTGCTTCCCAACGGGAGAATTGCGACATTTGGTGAACCGCTTCCGAAGAATCGGGCTGGCTACGACCTGGTCCACCTCCTAACAGGTAGTGAAGGAACTCTTGCGATAGTTACGGAAGCTTGGCTCAAAATCCTCCCGATCCCCATCGCTCCGGTCCGTCGGATGCTCGTGTTGTTCGATGACTGGGTTTCAGCTGGGCACGCCATCCAGCAGTTCAGAGTGTCGAGAATAATACCGCGCCTAATGGAGTTCATGGATCGAGGAACAGTCGCGGCAGTTAACCGCGCTCTGGAGCTGAATCTTGAAGAAGCGGAGGCTACGTTGCTAGTTGACATAGAGGAGTCAAACGGGCACTCCGTCGATCTAGCAGTCAAAACACTAGAAAGCTCAGGAGCGCGTAGAATCATCCTGGCGAAGGATGAAGATGAGGCAGACCGCTTTTACCAAGCTCGAGCCTGGGCCTACATTGCCGTCAAAAAGCTAGCTACAGGGGTGCAAGTGGAGGATGTGGTAGTTCCTATAGACCGGTTGGTAGAATACCTGCAGCTGGTACAAGATGTCGCCCGTAGATTTAACGTGAGGATACTTGTAGCTGGTCATGCGGGTGACGGAAACGTACACCCAACTATTCTCTATGATATGGCTAATCAGGCAAGCCGCTCAGCCGCTGCAGCTGCGTTCGAAGAGATTTGCAGGTACGCAATTCGTGTAGGAGGGACGGTGACGGGCGAGCATGGGGTGGGAGTGCAGAAGGTGGGTCTATTTCGAGAACAGCTCATTGCGCATGGTGGCAGAGAAGCTCTGAGGTTGATGAAGGGAATCAAACGGCTATTCGACCCAGAGGGGATCATGAACCCACGAAAGTATGTTGAGGCGGCATAAGTTTCCTGCTTTACGGTTCGCTGCCAGCATCATATGTCGGCTAGCAATTTTTGAGAGGTTACACATTACTCCAAATGGTATGATTGCTCGTTATTCTTACGGAGAGCCACCGAGGCTTAAGCCTATATTCTGCTCAATCACGGATTAGTGCTTCATGATTTCAAGAGAGGACAAGAATAAGCTGTTGCTCGTAACACAACCTCACCATGCAGAACTAGCTGCACAATTAGCTGCTCATTGGGGAAACGATCTCTTCAGTCGTCCTGAACCTCTCGAGCCGATGATACTTGCCGCCAGTGAGCACGACAATGGATGGAGAGAATGGGATAACCGACCTAGGATTGATACTGATAAAGGGGTACCCTACACCTTTGCTACACTAAGCTACGTAGATCACGCTAAGCTGTACTGGCGCGGGATTCTTCGGTCAGTAGAAGACGATCCCTATGAGGGCTTGATCGTATGTATGCACGGAGTTGGGCTCTACAAGCAGAGGTATGGCACAGACCCATCTATGAAGCGTGTGCCACAAGATGCAAAAGAGAAAGTTGCTGCGCAGAAAATAATCAGGGAAGGAGAACTTCTCCAGAAGAAACTGAGGAAAAGACTTGCCGCAAGTTCAGCCTACAAACGCTTTGCCAATGATGTTCACATCTGGGCCAATTACAGGCTTCTGCAAGTCTTTGACCGTCTGGCCTTGCACTTATGCTGGAAGGGTGTGGTTCCTTACACAGTCAGTCCAGTGCCTCTCTCCTATGCTCCTCTCAAGGACGTAACTGTTACGCTTAAGCCTACCGATGGCGGTCTCATTGAATTGTCCCCTTATCCGTTCGCTGAAGACCCGCTGAACGCTTCTGTGAGAGCCCGTCTACTTCCTCTGCGAAAATACAAAAGCGATGAGCAATTTCGGGAAGAGTACTATGGCGCAGAAATAGTTGAGCTTTCCTTTAGATTCGCTAAAGCTTAAGCTATCTCTATTCAGGGTCTGCGCTCTCGATCGGAACGGCAGGGTGCAGGGATATCCTTGTGATTGATGCGGCTCTGAGTTGAGAGTAAAGCTAGCTCGATCTACCCGAGAAGAGTCGCACTGAGCTCCTGAAGGTCCTTTACCTCCAAATCAGCCACATAGTCCCACATGTCCATAGGAACACCTTTCCTGTTAACCCAAGCGACGCTTAAGCCTGCTGCCTTGGCTCCTATAACGTCGAGACCTGAGCCAGCTACATGCATGATGGATGACGCGTCATTACCGATCTGCTCCACAGCCTTCAAGTAAATTCTTGGATGCGGTTTGTAAGCACCGGCCGTATCCGCGGATATGATAGCATCAAAGTCTATCAGCAATCTAGCGGCCAGTCTTTTTAGCACCTCTTGATCACCATTCGATAAGATCCTTATCGTGTACTTTTTCTTCAGCTGAACCAACGCATCGTTCACGTCAGGAAAAGCTTCAAGTTCTCCCCAAGCATCCACGAGTTGGTTCACTCTATCCTGATTAGCGGAAATCTGAAAAACCTTCAACGTGTATTCGAGAGCTCTTTTAGTGAGCGTCTCGAAACTAACATACTTCTTTCCCAGCATGGTGGTTATGTAGGTGTACTCGAGCTGCTTTCTCCTCCAAATCTGGAGGAACGCTGAAACGTCGA
>JAHFOH010000007.1:0-9570 GCA_023266955.1 Nitrososphaerota archaeon | reverse complement strand
CCCCCTCCCTCCTGCTACGACAATATCTGCGTTTGCGATATCTACGCCCCCCGCCTCTGCGTAGGTTGTCCGAAGAATTTTCGTCCTGATTTCAAGTTCGGAAAGAGCGTAGGTGAGGTTAGTGATCGTAGCTTCTCTAGGAGGCAGGTTCTTGACAGGCAAAGCGCCTTTCTGCAATGTCACGAAAACAGGTTGAGACTTCTTTAGCAGTATCTTAGCATGAATCTTATCGTTGTACATAGGCCTTGTTACAGTAATCTCTTCGCCCTGTATGTTCACGTCGAGACAGTTACACGCGATGGTAGCTTCAAGCCTAGTGGCCACCGACGGTCCTAGTTCCATACCTACGTAAGAGTGACTCATTAAGACTAATCGGGGCTTAAACTCTTCGACCGCCTTCAATACAATTTGAGAGTGGGCGTCCGGATTATAGTGTCTAAGATTGGGCGAGTCGGCCACCAAAACCCGATCTGGCCCTTTCTTTCCGAGTTCCTCAGCGAGCCCGGTTATTTCGTAGCCCATCAGGATCGTAGACAGTGGCGTTTCCTGAGTATTCGCCAGCTCCCTAGCCTTAGCAAGCACTTCGAAAGTGGAACGATCTAAACCTCCGTCCACTGTCTCAGCGACTGTCCAGATTTCTCCTGTGGACGTCTATAACACCTTAGCCTCTGTCTGCAACCGCTGGATGAGTTTGATCACAGCCTCACGAGGTTCTCCCGCAATTATCTCTCCCCTCTTGCTCTCTGGGAAACCTATCTCTACTATCTTCAACCTGGAACCGTCATTCCCGAGTTCCGTTCTATCTAAGGTAAGGTCTTGAGCCCGCAAAATCTTAACCTCTTTCTTTCGTGCCTGCATAATTTTAAGAAGTGTAGTATAGCGGAGTTCACATATTCCTGATTGAATAGTTAGAAGCGCAGGCAGAGGAATCTCCATAACTTCAAGCTGGCCACCACCCATCTCCCTTTCTACTCCAATCTTCTTCGCATTCACGACCTCTACCTTCGTAACAGAAGATGCATGAGGCAAGGCGAGCCTAGTGGAAACGGCTACACCAACGTAGGACTGGGCCTCATCTTCGGACTGAACGCCTGTCAAAATAAGATCGTAGCTCAGCCTCCTAATTACATCAGCTAGAACTTTCGCAACTACAAAGCCATCCGATCCTGCAATAGCTTCGTCCCTAACATGGACAGCTCGGTCAGCGCCCTTCGCCAAGGCATATACGAGAACCTCTCTCGCTCGATCCGAGCCGACAGAAATCACAATCACTTCTCCGCCGAACTTCTCCTTGATTAACAAAGCTTCTTGGAGAGCATAATCGTCAGCCTCGTTGATCTTGAAGTTTAGCCCGGCTTCTCTGATATGATCTTTAGACTCTTCGATCTGCAGGCCATTTCGAATGTCTGGAACCTGCTTGAGACAAACGATTATGTTCAAGGTCAGCCCTTTCACAGACTAATGCGCTACGCGTTTTGTATAAGCATTAGCTGTGCGTCGGGTGTTGAAAGGTGCTTCTAATCTATGGAGGCTTTCCACTAGTAGGAGCGTGGTAGGCCCAGCACATGTTCACCGATGTAGTTAAGGATCATTTCAGTGGATATTGGGGCTATAAGCATGAGTCTCGCATCTCGAAAGAACCGCTCCACATCATAGTCTTCAGCAAGACCATATCCTCCAAAGGTCTGAACTGCTTGGTTAGTAGCCTTAAAGGCGGCTAGGGATGCGCTGAGTTTGGCTATGTTAGCCTCCGCGGCGCAGGGTAGACCCCTGTCATAAAGCGTGGCTGCTTTGTACCTCATAAGATCGGCGAGTTCAATATCCGCGTAAGCCTCAGCGAGTGGGAACTGAATACCCTGATTCTGACCTATGGGGCGGTCGAACACAATCCTCTCTTTCGCATACTTCACTGCCCTTTCTAAGGCTAGTCTTCCTAGACCTATACACTCCGAAGCTATGTAAATCCTCTCAGGATTCAGACCATCCATAAGATGATAGAGCCCTTCTCCCTCTTGGCCTAGAAGGTTCTCTGCCGGGACCTCCAGATCTGTGATAAAGAGTTCGTTGGTATCAACAGCATGTCTTGTGATCATATCGATCCTCCTTCTCTTTATGGAGCTTCCTGCATCTCTAAGATCCACTATGAAGAGGCTCAGACCTTTGGTCTTTTTAGGAGCCTTCTCTAACGGCGTTGTCCTAGCGACTAGCAGCATCAGGTCAGACTGAGCCACTCTTGAGATGAAGACCTTCTTCCCATTGATAACATAGTGATTCCCCTTCTTCTCAGCCACAGTTCTGATCTTCGTGGTGTCGAATCCTGACTCCTGCTCTGTTATTGCGAGTGCCTGAAATCTCAGTTCGCCCGTCGCAATCTTTGGCAAATACGTCTTCTTCTGGTCCTCAGTGCCGTGCTTCACTAGAGGATGGGAGACAAAGTATACGGCGTGGCAGGCGTTAGAGCCGTCTAGACCAGCCCCCGAGACTGTAAGTTCTTCCAACACTATGCTTCCCTCCGTGACTCCTAGGCCTGCGCCACCATACTCCTCAGGAATGACTGCGCCGAACCAGCCTGCCTTAGCCAGTTCCTCTACGAATTCTTTGGGATATTCTCTCTTCTTATCCTTCTCCCTCCAATATTCAGGCCCATAGGCGTCGGCAAGCTTCCTTACCTCTTTCCGAATCAAGTTCTGCTGCTCTGAGAGCTCAAAGTCCATGACTATTGTGAATTGAATTTGGTAATTATAAAAAGTTGGTTTTGTGTGTGAGGAATCGACCCCGGGCGCGAACAGTGATGCATTTTTGTAAGCGGATGGTGTAGTGGCGGATATCCTGCTTGCCGCGATGACTTTACCCGCGCATCTTCCCAACTCTTCGTGATTTAATGGAAGATTTGCATCCTAGGAATTTGCTACTAATCGATAGCAACGGGTATGTGGGTTGCTACCAGTTTTTGATGAATGGGTTCAGTGTATTTCTTTAAAGTACGGTATTACCTTCTCTCCGAAGAGTCTTATCGACTTCACTACGTCTTCATGCTTCATTCCGGGCCAAGTCATTCGGAAGCCTATGTGATCGACTTTAAGCTCTCCTACATAGCTACTGAGCTGCTCTATGCAGGCTGCCGCGTCGCCTATTACGTAGCGCCCTTCGGAGAGCTCTTCGAAGCTTAGATCGTACCTTTCGCCTGGCTGGCCCCATTTCACGTAAGTGTTGTACATCTCCTTCAGAAACGGCTTAGCCTCTTTCGCAGCTTCTTCTTTACTTTCAGCGATGTGAAGCTCCCTCATTAGAAGAAGCTTCCCTTCACCCTTTCCATTCCTTCTAGTCGCCTCCCTGTATTTGCTCAACAGCTTCCTGACGTGCACGATTGACTGTCTCGGGCTTATTATCCAAGCTTCACCGATCTCTCCAGCTCTGTACGCCCCAGGCTCCGTGTCAGCCCCCACCCAGATCTCGGGCGAAGGCTTCTGAAGTGGTTTAGGATTTATGGAAACATCCTCAAACTGGAAGTGTTTACCATTAAACGAAACATGGTTCTGAGTCCATAATTTACGTATGATTTCGACTCCTTCAACGAACCGGCCAACCCTATGCTTCTTCGAGAGGTTAAAGGCCTGAAACTCCTTCTCTCGATATCCTAGTGATACGCCTAGAATGAACTTTCCTCCACATAAGATGTCAATGTTGGCAACCTGCTCCGCAACATCGATGGAGTTGAGAAGAGAGAGCAACAAGGCGCTAGTTCCGAGAATCATACCAGGACAATCGCCGGAGAATCTAGCCAGAAGTGGGAAGGGTTGAAACATCTGTTCGGTATCAGTTACATGGTGTTGCGCCGCCCATAGAGAATCAAACCCACTCTTCTCCGCCCACTTAGCTTGCTCCAAGATCTCTAAAGCGGCTTGATCTTGGGGATAGTTCAGTGGGAAGACAGGAACGAACAGAAGACCGAATTTCAATTGATTTCACTCTTCGTCATGCTATCGTGAATCAGTAAATACAGCCCCGGGGTTTTGAGAAATCTAAACCAGTGTTTAAGGTCGACGGAGATCATCCTTACGGACTCCCCACAGACATAGTTGCTCAACATAGGAGTAGGTTGAGGGCTGCACAAAATCGTTATATGACTTCACATCGATACGCTCAAGGATTATCGCTTGGCTTTTTTGTTGAATGAAGTAACTTCACAGAGGCCTAGCGGAATGACTGACGAGAAGAAGCACCGTTGAGCCAAGCTCGGGCCGCCACCACTCTAGTTCCGCCAGAAGCAGGACCAACCATG
The DNA here is from genome assembly GCA_023266955.1 of Nitrososphaerota archaeon. GTDB lineage: Archaea > Thermoproteota > Nitrososphaeria > Nitrososphaerales > JAHFOH01 > JAHFOH01. The sequence goes on along the minus strand of JAHFOH010000007.1, from coordinate 5,288 downwards.
GCATTGGGCATGCGCCTCAAGCGCAAGGAAGATCCTAGGCTCATCACTGGCATGAGCGCCTATGTCGACGACATTAAACTGCCAGGTATGCTTTATGGTGCTGTCCATCGAAGCACCTACGCCCACGCGCGCATACGTCGCGTCGATGTTACGGCAGCGCGTCGTTCAGGTGCTTTCGTTTTGACCAGTGAGCAAGTTGTGCCACGCTGCAAACCTCTACCGGTGTACTGGTTATACCCGCCAGAGACTCGGGTGCCGAAGCATTACGCGCTCGCAGTGGACAAGGCGCGGTACGTTGGCGAACCGGTGGCCTTTGTCGTGGCCCATGACCGCTATGCCGCTCGTGATGCTGCCGATATGATTGAGGTTGAGTATGACCCCCTCCCGCCCGTTCTCGACATCGAGCATGCGCTCAGCAAGGGAGCACTGCTAGTGCACGAGGAACTCGGGACCAATGAGTCGTTCCTCTTCAAGAAAGTGGGCGGCGATGTCGACCTGGCTCTACGCGAAGCCGATGTGGTTGTACGCCAGCCTCTCGTAAATCAGAAGATCACGGCTGTACCGATGGAGCCACGAGGCGTCATCGCCTCATACGATCGCTTCACAGGCGACCTGACCATTTGGCTTTCGACCCAAATTCCACACCATGCGCGACGAGTGTTTTCCGAACTCCTCGGCGTGCCCATGCATCGCATCCGCGTCATAGCGCCTGATGTTGGAGGCGGCTTTGGCGTCAAGGGTCAAGTCTACCCAGAAGACCTGCTCGCTGCACTGGCTTCGATGCAGCTCGGTTATCCCGTCAAGTGGATTGAAGAGCGAAAGGAGAACTTCTTGGGGACTACACATGGCCGCGCTCAGGTGCAACATCTCGAACTCGGCATGCAACGCGACGGCAAGATCGTGGGGCTCCGGGGCACGATCCACGCCGACCTTGGCGCGTACTTGGGGCACTGGGCGCCCGGCATTCCTGTCTCGACGGTCTGGATGGCCCAAGGCCCATACATCATTGCGAACCTGCAGCTGGAACTTCACGGTATCTTCACCAACACCATGTACGTCGATGCCTACCGCGGGGCAGGTCGTCCGGAAGCGACCTACCTGCTGGAGCGGTTGATCGATGAGGCGGCGCGCGAACTCCGACTAGACCCTGCGGAAGTCCGCTTCCGCAACTTCATTCCACGGGATGCTTTCCCGTACAAGACCGTCACGGGGCTCGAATACGACACCGGCGACTACGCGAAACCGTTAAGCAGGCTTCTTGAACTGGCCGACTATCGCCACCTCCGGGCCCAACAGGTGCAGCTCCGTGCGCTCGGGCGCTACGTAGGCATTGGTCTCAGCTTCTTCACAGAAATCGCGGGTTGGGGACCGTCACCCGGCGCCGGCGACGTCGGGCTGAAGGGGGGCGCCTACGAAAGCGCTATAGTTCGGGTCGACCAGCGCGGCACCGTCACCGTCTACACCAGCTCCTCGCCACACGGCCAAGGCCACGAAACCGCATGGTCACAGCTCGTAGGGTTCGAACTGGGCCTCTCGCCAGAAGACGTCACGGTCGTACACGGCGACACCGCCCTCTGCCCTCCCACGATCGGCACATTCGCGAGCCGGAGTGCGGCGGTAGGTGGAACCGCCGTCGTGCTTGCTACGCGCAAGGTCAAGGCCAAAGCGCTGCGCATTGCTGCCCACCTCCTGCAAGTACAGGAGGAAGACCTCGAGTTCCGTGACGGGCGCGTCTACGCTCTGAGCAGCCCAGAGAAATCTCTGACGCTGGCTCAGCTGGCAGAGGTGGCATACTTTGCTCACAAGCTGCCAAAGGGTGAGGAACCCGGGCTGGAAGCAGGAGCCTATTTCGATCCCTCCAACTTCACCTATCCCTTCGGAGCGCACCTCTGCGTCGTGGAAGTAGACGCCGAAACTGGCAAGGTGCACATTAACCTCTACGTCGCTGTTGATGACGCGGGTAATGTAATCAACCCCCTGTTAGTCGAAGGACAGATTCATGGTGGGATGGCACAGGGCGTCGGCCAGGCGCTTTACGAGGAAATTGTGTACGATGCGAATGGGCAGCTTATCACCACGACGCTCACGGACTATGCGATGCCCACAGCCTATGAGGTGCCGAACATCATCACCGACCGCACCGTGACGCCCACCTACGTCAATCCGCTTGGCATCAAGGGAATCGGCGAGGCCGCGACGCTCGCCGCGACTCCGGCGGTTGTTAACGCGGTCGCAGACGCCTTAGCGCCACTCGGCATCCGCGTCACTGAAATGCCCCTGAAGCCTGAGAAAGTGTGGCGGCTGTTGCAAACAGCGGACGAGCTAACTAGAGGGAAAGCTGGCAATGTCTAGAAGGGTAGACATCAACTGCGATATGGGTGAGAGCTTCGGCAGATTCATTCTTGGAAACGATGAAAATGTGATGCCCCACATTAGCTCAGCGAACATAGCGTGTGGCTACCATGCAGGTGACCCTAATGTTATGCGGGCAACCATCAGACTAGCGAAGAAGTATGGAGTTGGTGTTGGTGCCCATCCAGGCTTGCCCGACATGCTGGGTTTTGGAAGAAGAGAGATGAAGATTACGCCCGAGGAGCTGAAGAACTACTTAATCTATCAAACAGGGGCGTTAAGAGCGTTTACTATAGCTGAGAACGTCAAGATGCAGCATGTTAAGCCCCACGGGGTGCTCTACCAGATGGTGGAAAGAGACGAGAGCTTGGCGGAGGCTACTGTAGAGGCCATACTGGAGTTGGATCCGGAGCTTATACTACTGATAGAATACGGCACGAAAGCGTATGAAAGTGCTAAGAAGAAAGGGATCAAGGTGGTTGCGGAGGCCTTCGCTGACCTCCACTACGGAGATGACGGAAGATGGATAATCGAGAAGAGAAAGGTAGCCTGGGACCCCAAACTCGTGGCGGCCAGAGGGGTATCGCTCGCTAAGAATGGGAGGTTAGAGACCGTAGGTGGCAAGGTCATACAGATCAGGGCCGACAGCTTCTGCATACATGGTGATGGACCTAACGCGCCTGAGGTTGCCATGACGCTAAAAAAAACATTGGAGCAAGAAGGAATAGAGATAGCCCCGTTAGCCGAGTTAGCTGTGTAACGGATTTGATAGAAAGTTAATCGCCTGACCCCCTTTATGGTCTATAGCGGAGCTCCTCATCTTCGCAGGGGATTGTAGTCCCTGATTGTGAGCCATGAAGATAGAGATTAGACCAGACGCTTGATGCTACCAATGCGAGCAGCGCTACGTCGGTTCGATTCGATGCTTTGCCATTTCTTCCAAGGCAGTCACGAGAACCTGTGTTCCCTTATCTCCGAGACCATGCGCCACAATGGTGTTGTAGAGCTGGTAGGCAAGAGCAGAGCCGATCATCGGCACCTGCAGCTGCTCCGCGGTATCGATCAGATAACGCAGGTCCTTCAGCAGGTGGGCTGCGCGAAAGCCAGGTTCGAAATCACGCTTCAGCATTCGCGGGACGAGATTCTCAAGCGTCCATGAGCTAGCGGCTCCACTGCTTAGCACCTGACGGAGCTTCTTTAGGTCGAGGCCGGCCTTGGAGCCGAGAAGGAAAGCTTCGCTCGCTGCCAGCATATCCATGGCCACTATGGCTTGGTTACATAGCTTCGCCATCTGTCCCGAACCGACCGCTCCCATGTGGACGATCAAGCTCCCCATTGCCTGAAACACCGGAAGGCAGCGCTGGTATGCAGCCTCGGAGCCTCCAACCATGATTGTCAGTGTCCCTTCAATGGCGCCTTTCTGCCCGCCAGTGACGGGGGCATCGAGAAGCTCCACGCTTTTCTGAGCTAGCTCTTTGGCCAAGTGCTGGGCAAACTGTGGGGAGTTAGTGCTCATATCCACCACTAACGAGCTTGATCGCAATTCGTGAAACACCCCTTTTACTCCCAGGATAACCTGCTCGACATCAGGTGCATCGGTCACCATGGCGATCACTATGTCTGAATTCTTCGCAAGTTCTTTTGGGGAGGACGCGACGGAGGCGCCCTGCTTCACTGCCTCCTCGACAGGCCCGGGACTACGGTTGTAAACGATTACCGGGAAGCCGTGACGGAGCAGGTTCCTAGTCATCTGCCGTCCCATTAGGCCGAGACCGATGAAGCCGATCTGTTCCATCTTCACCATGGACTCGTAGGTCCTTCGGTTCGCAATTATGCTTAGCGCTACACACCAACCAAAGTAAAGTGTTATCCTGCGCTGTTGTTGAGGTCAGAATATATTGCATCAATGTTGAAGTCGACGGTGTCGCCTGAATCAATGGTAAGGGCGGGGGAGAGCGAGTTATCCCAGCGGAAGTGAATGCGCTGGGGGTCTAGGTGGTGCAATCGCGACATTGCGACGTCTAGGAAGGGCAAACATAAACCGGTGAATAAGCGAACGGGGACTGATGTCGCTGGCTTTACAATTGTCTTTAGCAACCGGATGTTGTTGATAATCTAATCATAAGACGGAAACAAAAATCGGATCTAGCCTCTTTAGCTTCAGACTAAGATTTCCTGTTCGCCGTTACTACACGTTGTAGTAACTCCAATGTTCGGGTTTGATCTTTATCAGGATTCGTACTTCCCCTGGTTGACCGACGTATTTGTCCTTCCCCAGATACTTTTTCGCAAGCTTGTCGATGTGCCTGTCAGCTCCTTCTCTACCTATGGAAACTACTCGTCCCAGGATCACCACGTTACGATAGGGACTGTTCTGGTCCATCACGTCAAGCGCGACGCGAGGATCACGAGCGACATTCCTCTCCTTTACTCGTCCCTTCAAAGTGTTAACAAGGATGAACTCACCATCGTGGTCGACCCATACGGGCGTCACATGTGGGGAGCCATCCTTCATCAGAGTTGCTAAGTGAGCGAAGTTCTTGGCCTCTACTAACTCGATTGCAGCCCGCTTTACATTCCCGTTCAAATCAGCTTCCGTCGTTAGACTTCGCGGTATCCCTCTTAAGGTTTAAGGAAGTTGCAGATGGAATGAGGCGGATTTCATGCTATTTGGCTTCGGAACCACTTACACATGATTCATGAAGCTCAAAAGACTCACAGCCAGGTGGAACTCCTCACCGTAATCCTTCAAATAGGAACTGAATGAAGAATGTATCTCCATCGAAGTTGACGTTTCTGTAGGAAAATGGTTCTAGGTTTCTGGCAGTCGCTCCTTCCATTCCTGACTTTGCTCATAGGCGAAAGCTACTCTAAGCACAGTTTCCTCATCAAAAGGTCTGCCGGAGATTTGCAATCCGACAGGGAGACCAGCCGAT
>JAHFOH010000076.1:5451-6671 GCA_023266955.1 Nitrososphaerota archaeon | reverse complement strand
ACCCTCGCACAGGAGGCAAGGAGGAGAAAATACGCAGTTGTCAGACGCTTCGAAGGTCTTATCGGAGAAGATACATTCTAGAAGCGCGACGGTTTGTGTAATAGGTCTAGGCTATGTCGGGGTTCCTCTATCAGTGGCCGCAGCAACAGCAGCCTTCAAAATCATTGGAGTAGATGTGGATAGAAGGAAAGTTGACCAGATCAATGCGCAGGTCTGCTATGTGGAGGACTCCTACAGTGAGAAGCTGCTTCCCTCACTAGTGCAGTCCGGCAAGATCAGAGCCATCACAAGTCTTGAAGATGGGGCTAAAGTCGCTGACATTGTAATTATCTGCGTTCCCACCCCACTCGATAAGAAGGGCGACCCGGATCTATCCTATGTAAAATCTGTGGCAAGGACTCTCTCTAGAAACCTTTCAAGCTTCAAGCTAATTATCCTTGAGAGTACAAGTTTCCCCGGAACTACAGAAAGAATTGTTCAACCTATTCTAGAGCGAACGGGTAAGAAGGCTGGAGAGGACTTTGCCCTCGTCTATTCTCCGGAACGAATCGACTATGGAAACCCCAAATTCAACGTCACCAGTATACCGAAGGTCGTTGGTGGTGTTGACGCAGAATCCACTAGGCTTGGAGCAGACTTCTACAAAGCCATTCTGCAGGCTCCAGTCATCAGTGTCAGTAGTCCGTCAGTAGCCGAAGCCACCAAAATGTTGGAGAACACATTCCGCTATGTGAATATCGCGCTTGTAAACGAGTTAGCTATCCTCCACGAATCATTGGGAGTTGATTTTGTAGAGGCGATAGATGCTGCAGCTACAAAACCCTTCGGGTTCATGGCTCACTATCCTGGACCGGGGGTTGGCGGCCATTGCATTCCGAAAGATCCTTTCTACCTAGTCTACCTAGCTAAGAAAGCAGGCTTCAGGCTTCGTTTGCTCTCGGCGGCTACGGCGGTGAACAAGAAGATGCCAGTTCATGTCGTCGCACGACTGGCTCGGACACTGAAAGAAAGTAGGAGAAAGCTGCAGGATAGTACAATCGCAGTTTGGGGACTCGCCTACAAGGGCCAAGTAAAGGACACTAGGCGAAGTCCAGCTCTTGAGATTTTGAAGCTCCTTCGTAAGAGAAGATTCAGGATTCAGGTCTACGATCCGTTTGTTCCATCAGTCAGAGTGAATGGCATTACATACGAGTCAACAGGATCGATCGAAGAATCCGTGA
>JAHFOH010000076.1:0-5351 GCA_023266955.1 Nitrososphaerota archaeon | reverse complement strand
CTTTGAAAAGCGAAATCTTTTCCAGGCAGAAATTCGGACAGAATGAATTCGCCTGACTCAAGAGATCCAGTGCCCTTCCAGTAGTTGATCCATTCCCTAGCTAGGGCCTGCGAGCGCACAGGAATCGCCGCACGCGAACCCGCGCCCTTGGCGGCACGAAGCCATGCGACGCCACTCGATTTCAGAAAATGAGTCAAATTTGGGGAAACAGCCGATGGATGATCTATGAGGAAGGATTCAGGGACTGGCACATCGTTCTTTCTTAGAGCGCTGTAAGTCCTATATTTGTCATGGCAGATCCTGATCGCTTCCTTTGAAGGAAGAAAGGTTCTTGTTCGGAGTTTCTCGCGGTTTTCGGATATGACCTCCACTTCAACGTCTGGCTGACAATGTACAAATTCAACTTGTTCTATTTGGACAAGTTTGTTGAGCTTTTCGATGTAGTTTGGCGCTTTGGCATGTGGCAATAAGTAGGCTTTATCAACGGCAGAAAGCTCCAGATGCCATTCGTTTACGTCGCTGCCTACAATATGAATTGTCTCGGAAGCCTGCCTCAGTGCTTTAATGAAATTGATTCCTGCAGGTCCACCTGCGCCGGTAACAAGTATCTTCTTCAAGACTCTAGTACTCCGTCATTCGGCTCTTCGGAGGTCTACAATAAGATTACGAGTAGGCTCCTATCGAAGGATACATCGGGGCCAGTGGCACGAATTGGGAACTGCTCTCAATTGCTTCCCCTCTTCTAAGAATAAATAGAGAGAATAGTTTGTGCATTCAGACGCGGTTTATCGTTGGCAGAGAAGCCAGGTTCAGTTGCGATCTACGGTCTTAGCACGGAAGGATATGCTATTGCCTGCGCTCTGGCTTCTCTGAAGAGATCTACAATTATCATTGACGAAAACCTGCACATGGCGATGGAGTTGAAGCCTGAGGTGGCTTCAGCCTACCCGTCAGTGAAGACTCTGATCGAGGGTGAACCTCTGTTAGCGTTAAAGTCGGTTGACACTTCGTTAAGTCAGTCAGAGTACATCTTCTTCACTCCCAAGATTCGTAGACCATCATCAGAAGTTGAGACGGAGATAGGTGCAAGGCTAAAGGAGGTTTCGAAGTACATTTCCAAGGGCTCCACTCTGATTTACGGTCTACCCACAGGTATAGGAGGAAACCTATCAGTTCTTTCAGTCATCGAGAAGGTAAGTGGATTGAAGCTTGGAGATGACTTCGATTACGTGTATGCTCCCCTTACTCCAGGCGAAAAGCGTCTCTCAGTCTTGGGAACAATGATGACCAAACGACAGAAACGGCTCCTAGAGTTCCTCGCTTCTATATCAATTAAGGCTCCTACCCCGCTATCACTCAGCTCAGCCGAGCTGTTGTACTCAAAGTCCGTGAGTTCAAAATACGTGACCATAGCGTCAGAATTCGAATTCCAGAAGAAGATGATGAGTCGTGAAGAGAGATCAAAGATGAAGAAGACTACCTTCAAAGAATTCTATGTCGATGATTTATGTGAAAATCTACTTGACCTAAAACTCCTAGTTAGCAGTGTCGAGACTGGCGAACCAATCCTCTATCTTGCATCAGGCTCTCTCAAAAGCGTCGACGGATACATCAGATACCTGATCGACGAACTTAGGAGCATTCTCAGAGATAAGGAGTTGAAGGCCAGCAAAACCAGAGTAATGCTGGTTTGGACTAGGGATGAATTCGAGATGAGAGGAGACAAAGGACACGTTATCGACGACCTAGTAGAGAGGCTCCACGACTACATCGGAGACATCATGAACGTAAACATGTTTGAAGCGAGTGCAGCTCAAGGTCTCCCCCTATCGGCTGAGAAGACGAACGTGATAATCGCTTGCTCGCAACTTGACTTTAAGACTTTGACGAGCGGGGCATCGAAATTGAGGGCCTTCTCAGATAACATTCTGCTTCTGAAGGCTAATCTGCTGGTTGAGAGATTCCAGCGGTGAAAACTCTTGGCTAAGATTGGAGTTGTTGGAGTTGGAGGATGGGGCAAAAATCATCTTAGAGTTTTGAAGGAGTTAGGAGCACTCCGATGTTTCTGCGACGTCGATGAAGATAGATTGAAGACTTACCGACTCCAGTCTGGCGTCGAAGGCTATCTATCCCTTACCCAGATGTTGAAGGGGGAGAAGCTCGACGCAGTGACGATATGCACTCCAGCAACAGCTCACTACGAAGCGGCTGCGGAAGCCCTCAATGCTGGCCTACATGTATTCGTTGAAAAACCATTCACCTCCAGCTCCCTTCAAGCAGAGAAACTAGTTCAGCTGGCAAACGAGAAGAAGCTCATCGTTGGCGCAGGATACATTGAGAGATTTAATCCAGCGGTCATGGAGCTGAAGGAGATACTAAAGAATGGTAGACTTGGCGAACCCCTACTCCTTGAATTTCACAGAGAGAACAGGTGGGCAGGAAGCGTAAGGGACATCGGAATCATCTCAGACACGTCCGTACATGATATAGATACGGCACGCTGGGTCTTCGAAGATGAGCCCAAAATGGTCTTTGCGAGGACAGGAAAAGTAATCAGCGACCACGAAGATTTCGCAACAATAATCCTAGGATTCGATGAACAGAAGACCGCATTCATCGCATCCAACTGGGTCACTCCCAAGAGGGTCAGGCAGTGTATCACTGTTTGCGAGGGTGGAATCGTCACCATCGACTTCATAACACAGGAAGTTAGGATAGATGAAGCACAAGGCACTGAGGTGCCAAGAAGACCATGGCAGGAACCTCTGATGCTAGAGCTAAAGTCATTTATTGAATGTGTTCAGTCCAAGAAGCCGCCTTTGGTAACTGGTGCTGATGCCGTGAAGACTGGGAAAATCGCAGAGGCTGCGTTAGCTTCCAGTAAGACTGGATCACCGATCTACCTTGAACTGTAGGTGAAGGGAACGAGAAGAAAACTTCTCGACATCTTAGCGTGCCCGATCGATAAGCATCATCCCTTAGAACTGTATGAGTTAACCAGCGAAAGCGATAAAATAATTGAGGGCGCTCTAGCCTGCGTTGAGTGTGCCAGATACTACCCCATCATCGATGAAATTCCGATAATGCTTCCCGACGATTTGAGGAAGGAAAATGAGGAGCTAGAGTTTCTCAAGAGATGGGCTGATAAGCTACCGCAAAAGATTGTTTTCGACGGAAAGCCATTTCGCCTGCAAAGACCAAGTGCTTAACCGAGGAATTATCTCACATCTGGTTCTAGGTATCTGAGCCATGCAAAAATCCGACTGAAACTTATCTCATACCCCAATTTGCGCACGTCGAAATGGCAGATTTTTTCTTTTCCTTCGACATCGGTAGCTTCTTCCAAGCCTTCGTTCTTGTATTCTCTATAGTCATGCACTGGGGAACGTACCTATCCTTATCTCGCTGACCTCGGGAAACGAAGAGAAGCGTGGCAAGATCGTTAATCAATCAGTAGTCATAGCACTGCTGATTCTAACTGTCTTCGCCTATGTAGGTTGGCTGATATTCCAATTCTTCGGAATAACTGTAGCTGACTTCAAAATTGCAGGTGGCATCATCCTATTCTTCATCGCATACGATAACCTGAAGGGCGAAGCATACCGATCGAAAGAAATCAAGGTGGAGGAGATCGCAGCCTTTCCATTGGCAACTCCTTTGCTGGCGGGGCCTGGCGCAATTTCTACAGTAATAATTCTATCAAATCCTCCTTATGGACCTCTCCAGGCCCTTTTCGTCATAGCGTTGAATATGCTAGTCGCATGGATCACCCTTAGACAGAGCGACTTAATACAGAGGGCTGGGTGATAACGGGACTCGCGTCTTAACAAGGATTATGGGGCTGTTGATAGCTGCCGTCGCAGTCACATTCATGCGAGAAGGCTTAGTTTCCATTTACCTGCGGTATCTGAGGTAAACAAACGTTAGTTTAACTTCCAAACTTACTGGAACCTTAATGTACTCCTGAAGTGCGGTGGTGCATAAAACAGGAGATTAGAAGCTTTTGAAGTGGCCTGTAGCTACCGACGAACACAAACCAAGCAAGCCAGTCGTGCCGAATTCCTTCGGAATATTATACGTTCTCGCCAGTGTTCTGTATCTATTCATCTTGAGCGCTTTGCAGATCAATACCGTGGCTTCGCTGGCTCTGGCGTCTTGTCTCCTTTTTGGAGGTCTCCTTGGTCTGGTAGATGATTATGCGGACCTGCGATGGCGTTACAAGGCTATTCTCCCTATAGTTGCTAGTCTACCTCTCATAGCTCTGAGAGTTGGTAATACGAACCTGGCTACTTACTTCTTTGGAAAGGTGGACTTCGGAGTCTACTACTTTATCCTGATAATCCCGATCATTGTCACCGTCGCGACGAATACTGTGAACATGCTTGGAGGGTTAAACGGTCTGGAGACGATAGGTTCTCTGCTGGTTCTTATTGGGTTAACTGTGGCTTCAGGTGACACAACACTTCTTTCCGTGCCGCTGATTGTGTTGGCCATTCTTGCATTCTATAATTTTCGCGGAAGGATTTTCGTCGGAAATGTAGGATCCTTTGCGTTCGGAATAACAGCGGCTTCATACGCGATAATCATGAATATTGAGCAGGCCCTAGTCATTTCCCTCATTCCCTACATCGTCAACTCGATTCTTACTCTCTTCTCAGCCTTGATTTTGAAAGAGATGTCAAAGACGTTTCTAACTGGAGATGGCAAGCTGTACTCTACCCACCTTCGCAGTCTTCGCACATTGGTGTTGCATAATAGACCCATGTCAGAGAGAAGATGCGTCATCTTCATCAGCTTGATGATAGCATTATCATCTTTTCTAGCTACTTTGGCGAAATAGGTTGACGCACTAGTAGTTGGCTGATTGATGTCAGTTGCTGCGAAGGCTTTTAAGGCGTGTAAAACACGATAATTATCGTCAAGCTGAGGGAACTTAGAATAGTTGAAGATTAGAGAACTAAAAGATGGGATGAGAAGAGTAGATAGCGAAGGTACCGTCTCTGAAATCTCTGAGCCCAGAGCCGTGACACTCAGAACAGGGGGCCAGGCTAGGGTGGCTGACTGCACTCTTCAAGACGATTCCGGATCAATTAAACTCACCTTATGGGATGATCAGATCGACAAAGTTGAGGTAGGCTCCTTTGTGAGGATTGAGAATGGTTACACTAACAGCTTCCGGGGTGAAGTGCGTTTGAATGTAGGCAGATACGGTAGGCTAGTAACTGGAGAGGCCTAAGACTCTCAGAGTTAAGCTCCGCTCCTTTATCCTACATTTCAGCCGTTATTTCCTCTGATGGCAGAATTCTTTTCCATTCAACCTTACAGCACCCCATGTCTCACTCGAAGCTCTT
>JAHFOH010000075.1 GCA_023266955.1 Nitrososphaerota archaeon | reverse complement strand
CATCTTCAGTAGTTATGAAGAAAGTTTCATGTGTATCAATCAGTCTCTCCCCATATTCTTTTTCCGGATGAAGTCGGAGACGCACCTTCACGTGCGGAGCGTCCTCGACCTCCAGCCGAACAGGTTCAGAAATGAAATGATACCTTCGCGCAACCGGATCGAGAACCTTTCTGCTATAAGCCTCTAGCAGATCCCAAGTAGGTAAGGACTCAGCCTTTGATACTCCGAGGCTAAGAACATACTGTCTGATAGCGTCCGGCTGAAAACCCCTCCTGCGCAGACCTGAGAGTGTCGGAAGTCTTGGGTCATCCCACCCTTCAACAAACCCGCCCTCAACCAGCGGCTTCAACTTCCTCTTTGAAAGAGGCGTTCCTCTTAGTTCAAGCCGCGCGAATTCTATGAGCTGAGGTTTCCTTAGGCCTAGGAGATCAATTAAGAGATAGTAGAGTTCATCCCTGAGTTCATATTCCTTCGATCTCATGGCGTGCGTTACGCCGTCTAAGTGGTCCTCAATGCTGACAGAGAAATCGTAGGTGGGCCACACCCTGTACTTGGTACCTCTAAGGGGGTGAGGGGCATCTATTATCCTAAACAGAGTCGGGTCTCTAAGCGCCGTATTCCTATGCTTCATATCAGCCTTTAACCTGAGAATCGCCTCATTCTGTTTGAAGGCCGTGAACATTCTTTCCCATTGTCCTCTATTTGCTTCGATCGACTGCGCCCTATGTTCGCACTCCGTCCCAACACTCCTGTTTCTTCTTACAGTCTCTCCATCGCACGTGCAAACGTAGGCGTGGCCTTTCGTAATCAGCTGAAGCGCGTATTCGTAAAGCACGTCAAGGTCGTCCGAGGTATTCTTCTCGATGTCCGGTCTAACTCCGAGCCACTTTAGAGAATCCCTGATTGCTCCGTAGAATTCTAACTTCTCGTTGGCTGGATTCGTGTCATCGAATCTAAGTATGAACTTACCTGCATACATTCGAGCGTACGCTTCGTCAATGATAGCTGCCTTCGCGTGACCTATATGCAGAGGACCGTTAGGCTCCGGAGGAAATCTCGTTACCACCCTCCCCTGCTCGGCGTTCGCTAGTGGAGGCCATGCCTTTTCCTTCGGTTTAGGAATCTCGAAAACTTCTGGAAACGAATCCTTCAGAGCTGCAAGCTGCTGCTCAAAGCTCAGTTTGTTTACAGATTTTACCGTTTCACTGATTACAGTCCTGAGCTCGTTGATCCGCTCCTTAAGCCCGGCCTTCTCAGCCAAAACCTTTCCGAGGACGGCGTCGGAACTAGCTTCCCCTCCATGCTTGTAGGCGTTGAGGAGAGCATGCTTCCGGACCAGCTCAGCAATCTCGTTATTCAACTTCGGCAAGGTAAATGTTACAGTCTACTTCGCCATTCTAACTCAACATAATCGGTCCGGAGTCACCAGTCTCTCCTTACCATGAAGTCAACCAAAGCGAACAGGGTTGCCTTCGCTTCATCGTCTTTGAAATTCCTCGAAAGCCCACTTAGGGAGGCTTTCGCCCTTCCCGTCAATCTTTCAGCCGTCCTTCTAGCATATTCTATTGCTCCATATTTCTTCATGAGATTCAAGATTTCGCGGACTTCCGCCGTGGTCTTATCCTCTCTCTTCTTATTCATGATCGACAGGATCAAACTGCGATCTTCTCCGTTGCAAACTTTCAACAGCCTGATGAGAACTAGTGTTCTCTTACCCTCCCAGATGTCCCCTGAAATCTCCTTTCCATACTTCGCTTCCTCCCCGATGAGATTCAGGACGTCGTCTTGGATCTGAAAAGCAACTCCCAGATTGGCGCCGAACTCGATTAGACCCTCAACATCCTTAGGATGGGCATCCGCGATTATTGCACCTGTCCTGCATGGTGATATGCATGTGAACCACGAAGTCTTCTTAGTACACATCTCCACATAGTTCTCCAAACTCAAATCCCATCGATTCTCTTTAACCCAAGTTAGCTCCATGTGTTGACCCTCCGTTGTTTCATTGACTGTTCGCCGTATCTCGTGTAGAATCTCCAACGTTTTCGCATCGCCCAGCACCTCACGGTTCCTAAGAAGAAGTTCCCACATCCTTCCGTGGAGTGCGTCTCCCGCGTTTATTGCCAGTGGGATACCGTACTTCCGATGAAGAACTGGTTGCTTCCTCCTCATCTCCGACATATCTTCTAAATCATCGTGAATCAAAATCCAATTGTGGAAAAGCTCCAAGGCGGAAGCAGTCACGATCGCCTTCTCAGCCCCGCCGCCGAAAGCCTCACAAGTCAAGAGGCAAAGAGAGGAACGGAGACCCTTCCCTGGTCTCGCAGGATAATCCCGCATCATGCGATACAGGAGGTTTATTTCGGCGATCTTGTTCCTCTTCGGTAGAAATTTGAAGATATAATCGTCGATGACGCGCTTGTTGCCCTGAAGAATTTTCGCCAGATTGACGGTGCCAACGTTCTTCGACAACTTATTTCACCGTCGCAAAGAAGAGCCTAGAGGTACCTAGCCCACTCGGCCGGAGCACCAGTTAATACATATCTTGCGTTCCGTAGGGCCTTCTTCTTTCCTTCCGGTGACAATGTTCTCGAGTCTTTCGGTATCTCCAGCCTCACCCCCCACTCTTCGTACCCCTGATCCGCGTGCCGTAAACCCGCTGACCTTTTAACGCTTTAAGCACCCTTTCAGGCTTCAGCCCATTAACAAAGAATACGTCAATACCATGTTTAGCAATCTTGAACGACTCCTGAATTTTCAATGCCATACCCCCTGTGACGTCTGCCCCTTTTCCCGGAGCGAGCTTTAGATCGACCTTCGAATCCAACTCAAGAATCATGTTTTCAAGTTGACTTCCCACAGGATAGATACCATCAACATCGATGCTGAAGACAACTCTACTCGGTCTCAAAGCTTCCGCAAGCGCGCGAGTAATTACGTCTCCCGAAAGGATGAAGAAGCCTCTTTTTGACGGCAGAACATCCCCGAATGTTATCGGTGAAATTCGGAGTTTAAGTAAATCCGCTAGGATAGAGCGTCCAGATTCAGTTACATCTTCACCATCAATGAGTTCGATCGGCGGAACAGTGTAGCTTGGAACTCCACATTTAGCGAGAATATCTGTTATGATTAGGTTAAGCTGCAGCATTGCGGCATGAATTTTTGAAGCAGCCTCCGGAGAGATTATTTTAGGCGTAGTGCTGACACCAAACATTTCTGCGTAGTAGTGCCCAAAGGAGCCTCCTCCGTGAATGATAACGACTGGGTGACCGAAGGCTGCTATCGAACGAGCTACTCCCTCGATAGCCTTTACATTTGCAGCAAGCGGTTTTTCTCTGTAGGTCACCACTGAGCCGCCCATCTTCATTAGAATGGGCGTTACTTTTGCCAAATTCTGACACCTTCCACCGGTAGTCGTGCTACGAACGCTTCCTTGGAAATCTTAGAGAGATTGGAGAGAACATTCGTGGATGCGGATGGCTCAGGAAGAGCGATTACACATCCGCCTCCTCCGGCGCCAGTGAGCTTAGCTCCAAGACACCTTTCACTGAGAGCTGCTTCCACCATCGAATCCAAGACTTTGCTCGAGGCTCCCAAACGACCCAAAATCATATGGTAGAAATTGAGTATGGAGCCCAAAGTCTGAAGATCGCCGGACGTAAGTGAGGAGGCAGCAATCTTACTCAAGGTTGTCGACGAGGAAGCCAAGGCTTTGAAGAGATTTGGAAGCGTCTCCTTCATACTCGAAACCTTCTTGATCAACCTTGACGTCTTTCTCACTATGCCACTATAAGCGACTACAAATTCAACTGGTCTCCCTAATCTAAGCAAATCAGGAGCCTTGCCCTTTCTGAACAGCAAAACACCACCATAGGAGGAGACGCTTGGATCTATCCCAGACGGATTTCCATGAACCATTCTTTCCGAGATCATTGCGAGCTCCACCAGTTTCTGCTTCACAGGCTCCTCACCAGCTAAGGCGAAGATAGCCGCTACGGAAGCCACGGCAACGGCACTCGAAGAGCCCAGTCCGGAGCCTGCGGGAATATCAGAGTCAATTACGAGTTTCACTTTCTTCTTCAGACTCAAGAAATCCAATGTAGCGGCTGCTGCTTCAGCAATAGGCGCGAGAGACGAAGGAATCTTCCTAGGGTAGGAGGCTGTGAGTGCTAAGTTTCTGGAGAAAATTTCCATGGAATCATTCGCTCTAGCCTCCACCGTTGCGGCTCTGTTAATTGCTCCCGCCAACGCGTAGGAATCATGAACAACAAAATGTTCACCGGTAATGATGACTTTACCTGGAGCTCGAGCGAAGAACCTCAAGCCAAATTCACTAGGTGAAAACTATTGAAGCGTATCCCACTACTGATTCGTAGTCACCGCCGGTATCTCCGCTCGTCCCGTATTTCAGAAGTCTACCACTCTTAGCACCTAGAGTCTTAACAGCTGTCATTACAGCAGCAATTGGACCGTAGCCGCATGCAGAGACGTTTAGTCTCTGAATGGTTGCATAATGCTTCTCCACATTCAATTCTGAAATTGCTCTTACGGCTTCAGAATCCTTCTTTGCAGCAACTTCATGCCTCTCGTAATGAGTAAAGTCGGAAGAGGCTAGGACTATCGCCCTTCGCTTCTTCAGAATATGTGCTAATTCGTTGCCCACCTCTACAGCAGTATCAATATCTTGAAGAGCCATCGATACAGGAAGAATCTTGATGTCATTACCCTTGATAAACTGGAGGAAGGGGAGATGAACCTCAATGGAGTGCTCCCTGAGATGGGCCGTTTCATCATAGTCAACTATTCCTGAGGAATCGACCAGCTCTTTGGCTGCCTCCTTATCAATGGCCAGATCACCCATAGGCGACCTCCAGTATTCACCTGGATAAGTTGCGACACCACTGCCGATACCCCAATGATTTGGACCAATGACGACAGCTAGCTCAAGGTCTTTTATTGCAGAGCATAAGTAGTATCCGTGCGCTGCGACTGGGCCTGAATAGATGTAGCCAGCATGAGGAAGTACAAATCCAAAGATTTT
This sequence comes from Nitrososphaerota archaeon, assembly GCA_023266955.1. Lineage (GTDB taxonomy): Archaea > Thermoproteota > Nitrososphaeria > Nitrososphaerales > JAHFOH01 > JAHFOH01. The sequence goes on along the minus strand of JAHFOH010000075.1, from coordinate 1,644 downwards.
CTCCTGAGGCTCAGGAGCGGGTGGCATATTTCCAGGACCAAGCTTGTGAATGAAACAGTCACTGATTCTTCTTCTGAGGGCTGGCTCCTCCGCATCGTAAAAAGAGCCTGCAACAGCTGGGAGTCTGACCTTCAATAACTGTTTCGCAGAAGAATTTATTCTAACTCTTAAGCCTGCTCTCAGAGAAGTCTATCTATAACTTGAGTACGCGACCGAGGTGTCCTATTCCTCAACCTCTTCGACTAACTTAGTTTCGAAATCTTCTATTGTATACTTCATAGCCTGCTCCGCAGCCAGCCTCCCAGAGTAAGTCAGCACTGACCTAGCTAAAATCCAGAACACTGCGGCCAGAGCCTTCCTGCCTCTATTGTTTGCGGGGATAACGAGATCGATGTCGGTGGTGACGTTATCAGTGTCACAAATGGCAATTGCTGGAACACCGATCTTTGAAGCTTCATCGATAGCTTGGAAGTCCATGGCAGGGTCGCTTACAAGAACTATCTCCGGATCAATATGACGAGGATACAAAGGGTTGGTGAATGTTCCAGGCATGAACCTTCCAGTCAACGGGATTGCTCCTGTTACTTCGCAGAACTTCCGGACAGGCATGAGCGCATACTCTCTGGATGCATAGACAACCACCCGATCTATATTTGAACGGGCAATGAACTTCGCCGCTACATCTATTCTGCTCAAAGTTTTCCCCACGTCAATAACATGCAATCCATCGGTTCTTGTTCGACTTATGAAGGAAACCATGGACTTCGTTTTGACGAGTGTCCCCACCCTGATGCCAGTGGAAATGAGCATCTTCTCCGTTAATTGCGACGCTACATACTTCTCAGCTGAACCGCCTTCATCCGTCTCCTCATCTTCCAGACTCCCTGACAACGTTCTTCCTCGGTAGCAATGCTGGCGTAGAAACGGGTTTTATAAGCTATCGAGACACATGCGGACTAGTCAAGGAGCGAATAGAATAGAGGTCGGAGATCCTAAGCAGCTCATTAAGCTTGGCTACCCTCTCACCGCCTACAATACCAGATTTTATCATGATCGATTCAGCTGCAATCGCGATGTGCGCAAGATGACTGTCCACCGATTCCCCCGACCTATGAGAAGCAATTATCGCCACTCCTCTTCTCTTCGCCTCTGCCGCAAAAGTCAGAGCATCTCCAAGGGTTCCAGCCTGATTCACTTTAAGTATCGCAGCGTTAGCCGCCTTGGAAAGCTTAGGTGCGGAAAGCCTAGCCGTGTTGGTAGCGAACAAGTCATCACCTACGACAAAGGTTCCAGTGGTTTTCCTCAGCAACTCTGCAAAATCTTCACCTGCTTCATCGCGAAAAGGATCTTCAACGTAGAAGAGGTTGTATTTTCGAATTAGATTGGAGACATACTCCAGTTCCTCTCCGGAATCCCTTCTTACTCCCCAATTCTTGTACACGTAACTAGCCGAGGCTTCATTCCAAAGCGAAGAAGCTGCAGGATCTATGCCAAAAGCAAGCTTAACACCTTCATGCTGGGAAACATGGTCGATTGCTGTCGACACAAGCTCCAGTGCTTGATCGTCAGAGAGGTGAGGAGCCCAACCCCCTTCATCCCCCTTGCCACCCGTGAATGAGCTGTCCTTTACCTCAATTCTTTTTC
>JAHFOH010000243.1 GCA_023266955.1 Nitrososphaerota archaeon | reverse complement strand
TCACGTGGGAGAAGGCTGCTAAGCAAACCCTCAGCATTTACGAAGAACTAGTGAACAAAGTTAGCCGCAGCTGAACATAGTCATGGAGAAAGGTAAAGGTATCTGAAGGATTCTGTTAGCTCCTAGGAGACAGAAGGAGACTTGACGCTTTGAAAAAAAATAGTGTGGACCGCTCAGGCAGGTTCGCAGAATTATTAAGGTAGCTGAGCTATTACCTTTGCAGCGTCTGCTTCAGGCCATGCTTTCAGTGTGGTCGTGCGAACGTTCCCTAGGCTGCCCAACCAAAGGCTAAGTCGCAGGTAAACTTCATCACTTGGTGCTTCGGTGGCTGCGACTATGTCATATTCACCGAGGGTGAAGAAGATTTGAACCTTCCCACCGACTTTCTCGACTTCACGTCGGAAGGCTTCTGCCCGTTTAGGTGAATCTTTGACGGTCCTTATTCCTTGGTCTGTCCATTTGACTAAGGTTATGTAGTGAGGCATGAGATTCCGTCCCAAATTTCATATAAAAAGCTACGCCACAGCTTCATGAATCGGATTCGCCAACAGGTAACGAAAAAGAACAGATCCCAACCCTGTATTCCGATAGCTAAAAATTCACGCAGATTCATCTGGCGATTCGGACAGTTAAGAGAAAAGTTGGAGGCCGAGCGTTTCCAATGGTTTGAAGTGTTTCAGGTCCAGTGTGAAGAGGCTCGCTGCGTTGTTGATGGTTATGGCTGCTATCATACTGTCTGTTCTCCGAATCAGCATCCCTTTACGTTCCGACTCTAGCTCTATTTTGGAAGATACGCTGGCATCCTTCTTCGTGTAATTTAAGACAGGAAGCTGGAGAATCTCCCTCACTGGCTTCGCGTACTTCTCAAGGCCGTACAGTATCTCATGAAGGTTTATGGCAGTAAGGCTTATGCTTTCGCCGCTCCCGAGAATCTTCTTGAGCGCTTCCCCGCCTAACTGGGATTTCTTGTCAAAGATTTCGATCAAGATGTCGGTATCTAGAATTATCACAGTCTACGTTCAGCCCTTAGAGCACTGATTTCCGAGAGCATCTTCTCTTTTGCCTTGAACTCGATGGATCCTCTAAGCTTGGTTAAGGTTTCAACAGGGTTGATGTCTTCCACGAGTCTCTCAAAAAGCTGGCTGAAGCTCTCGTCTTTTCTCTTGACTGCTATCAACTTATTGTAAACTTCTTCTCTTATTGTTATCGTCTTCACCAAGGGCTGCAGGTAGCGTTTAAACATATATTTAAACATAGCCGCCTAGCGGGATGGCGATCAAGCCCTTTAGTCCTGAAGGGGTAAAGATTGAGCTTACGCTTTGTCGACCTATCAGATATCCAGCGATGGTGTAAAATCTTTTAACGCATTCCAGCCCAAGATTACCTGATGGAAGGTCACGGAACTGAAAAGACGCCAAGGCGAATCATGCTTAGAGGGGACGAGGGCAGGGCCGTGTCGTTGGGCGGCATAGGAGTCGTGTTCAAGCTTTTTGGTGAAGATACGAACGGAGCTTTTTCGATAGTTGAGCATCCACTTCAGCCGAGGACTCTAGTGCCTCCGCACATGCACTCTGAGACTGATGAGTTCTCGATTGTGGTCGAGGGTAAAATCGGAGCGAGAATTGGAGACCAAGTGATTGAGGCGTCGAGAGGTTCCTATGTATTGAAGCCTCGCGGAATTCCTCATACCTTCTGGAATCCGGGGGACACCTTAGCTAAGATTGTCGAAATCATCTCTCCACCTGGCTTCGAAAAATTCTTTGAGGAGGCGGCTATGTTATTTCAAGCCACCGGCTTACCAGATATTCAACAAGTTGCTATGATCGCTGGCAAATATCACACCAGCTTAGGGTGGGAAGATTGGGTGAAGGAGCTGACGGTGAAGTATAAGCTGAAACTGTTCGGGCTATAGTCCCTGAGAGGCCATCCATCGAACTATCGGTAGAAAAATTCCGTTAGGTTCGTATCGCAAATTCGTCTGGCCATGGTAGGTTGAACCGTCTAGCGGCCTTATGGAAGGGTTGTTAGATTGGTAAATTCTATCGCCTTCGGACACTCAGACGCTTCACCGTTTACGGAGATGGCGCGTAAGATTTCAGGGGTCGTTACCGGTTTTCAATCCTTCACTTCCTCCAGAGCTTATGATACCCACGCTACTCTTGCGGCAGACTTATAAGACCTCACTGAGGAAGCGCGAGCATGCAATTTGTTGTTCAGATAAGCCATCCGCCTGATCAATGCCCCACGGCAAACGCGAAGGCGAGGCAGTTTTATGAGAAAATGGGCAGGGAGCTTCCAAATTTGGCTACGAGATTAGGTGTTAAAGTGGTCACTGGT
>JAHFOH010000242.1 GCA_023266955.1 Nitrososphaerota archaeon | reverse complement strand
CAAGGTCTACATAACATACAGCGATCTCGCCGTGCACGTATCCGAGGCGGGTAATCAGAGCGGTTGGAGTGTGCTGAAAGATAGCGGCTCCATTGAACTCCTTAGCACGGTCAACGTCAGCCAGACGATCTCCTCGGTGAAAGTCGCGAATGGTGACTACAACCTCCTGAGATTCAACATCTCATCGGCACAGGTCACCTACAACGGGAAGAACTACACCGCTTTCGTTCCTACTAGCGAACTAACAATCCCAATCATCGGTGGTATCGAGGTTAACGCGTCGAAGCCGAGCGCTATCATCATTAACATCGAGCCAACCGTCTTCAACATTGGCAGCAACTCCAACCCAGAGTTCATAATCAGACACGTGGCTAAGGGCTTTCCAGTCCCGTCCAGCGAGGTCAGCGAAGAGATGGAGCATGAGGGGTCCAGGATGAGCCTCTCTGGCAAGGTCTGGTGGAAGCACCTTCAGGAGAAGTTCACGGCCAACGCCCAAATCAGCGGTGCAACACTGACACCCAGCTCACTCAGCTTCACGGTGAAGAACACTGGCAGCGATTCGACCAAGCTCAGATTAGTCGTCATCGGGCCACTCGCACTAAGCTTCAGCAGCGCGCATGACGGCATCCCCGGGATGCTCTCCGGCTCAGCGATTTTCGTCGTCTACCAGAACGACACTTTGGGCCCACTCCAGAAGTTCGTCCTAGGGCAGTACTCGCCTGGCATGGAGCGGAACGACTTCATGCGAGTACTCGCAAGCGAGGGATACAACCTCACCGCGGGAGCGTCAGCAACCCTGAGCTACGAAGGGACCATAACCTTGGGGTTCCAACTTGTGCAAATCGCAGCTGGACAATCTGTCGTCCCTGGACAACAGTACCTCGTGACTGTGATAGGAGACGAAGCGCTCGCTAGTTACGTTGTGGTGGCTGGTCAATAGGCCACCCTCTGTTCCTTTTTCGAACTCTTCGACGAGTTAGATGGGAAAGTCTGGAACAGGTTCTCAGCTATGTTGTGTCAAGTCCACATCCAGCGAACCGTTAGCGGTAACCAGCTCCAGAAGCCAGAGGCCGTTCATTGTGAAGTGTCCCTGTCCATGTCCATGGTCATGATGACTCCCGTCTCTCTCAATGTGAACCGTTGTAATGTTCTTCTTAGCCTGGAAGTGAGCCTCTTCATTTACCACACCATCCACATGAATTTGTTGTTCTAGATTCCTCGCCTTGCCGTGCTCTCCTCCTGAGAATTCGAAGGAGATCTTGTTCTTGGATGGAGTTACGGGCGCGGAGCTGCCATACTGGATGCTTAGAAGTTGAGCCTTCACCTCATGACCATGATTCTTAACGAATACGTGCAGAATCAGAAGATGTCCTGCGGAATCCGAGATAGTATACGTTCGCAACGCTCCGGAACCGTTATCATCGTCCCCTTCGTGCTCACCACCACCATGACGGAACGTTGAGCTAGTAACACTGACCGTGAGAGGAGATACGCACCCGGGCTTGCAAACTGCTTTAACGACTATGTCCTGCGTCTGAGTGTCGAATGTGATTTTGGCTTCGAGCGGTTGAGCACTCGTAACAGGTACTTCGATGCCTACTGCGTGAGTGCCCGAACCGACGTTGCTGTTAGGGTCCGATGCAGTCACCATAACTATTTGGTTTCCAGTCTGGTCGGTCTGAAGTAGCGTATATGTCCCGGTCCAGGCATTTAGCGAAGTACTGAAAGTCATGGTGATAGGAGAGTTGGCGATACTCGTTCCGGTTATCTTGAATCTAACTATCCCACTCGATACCACGCTTCCATCGTGGCGCGTAATCTGGGCCTTAACGAAGACAGTCTGTCCCCTGATGAAGCTGTCTTTGGGAGTGGTGAACGAGGACGAGCTCCAGGTCGAGACCACAACATCCAGGGAGGCCGATATCGTCACAGCCACCTGCGAAGATCCGCTCGCCGTGCCCTGAATAGCGCGCACCGTTATGGTCCACATCCCCACAGGATCCGTGCCCAGGACTGTGTACTGAGCTGAATAAACTCCTCCAGCTCCTCCCGTAAACGTGATTGTTCCTCCGGTTGGGGTGTTCGCCGTTACACTCGCGGCCGTGACCGGTGCGCCTGCCAATAGAATCAAGGCCGAAATGGTAACCGTATCGCCACGGTTGAAGACTCTGTTTGGTGTGGGGCTGTTTATCGATACCGTGAGACCTTGAGGCGCTCCAATCGAGATTTGATGTGTCCCACTCCCTAAACTCCCTTGAGTGTCTGCGGCTGAAACAGTCACGGTCTGAGAACCTGTTTGATCGGAGGTCAGGAGAGTGTAGGCTCCCGTCCACGCAACGCT
>JAHFOH010000074.1 GCA_023266955.1 Nitrososphaerota archaeon | reverse complement strand
GTTTCATTCAATGTGCTTTCGTTCCTTAGATCATATCCAGCTGCGAATGCATGGCAAGTGTCAAAGCAGATGCCCACTCTGCCTTTCTGTCGAATTCCATCGTAGATTTTCCTTACGTCTTCAAAAGTTGATCCCATGCTGTTCTTCTGTCCAGCCATGATCTCAAGTAGGAGCATGACCCGATTCCTCACCGCGGATAGAGCTGTGTTGCAGCCGTCTACGAGTCTCTTCAGACCTACCTCCTTTCCCGCGCCTAAATGACTACCAAGGTGCATAACCAAGTAAGGAAGCCTTAGTCTTCCACATCTCTCAAGCTCTGCCCGAAGTGAGTCCAATGAAAGCTTGTAGATGTCATCCCTAGGAGAAGCAAGATTTGGCAGATATGGCATGTGAGCCACAGGCTCGACGATTTTGTGCTCCTCAACCTTCCTGACGAACTCCTTCACTTCACCCTCGTCCAGTTCCTTAAAGCGCCAGCCCTGCGGATTTCTTGTGAAAATCTGAAAGGTGTTGCACCTTCTCTCCACCGCCCTATCAACCGCAAGATCAATGGATTCCCCGATTGACACGTGCACTCCGAGCTTCAGCATATCTTAACCGCCTGAAACCGACTTCTCCTTCTGAACCGGAGAAAGGATTTTTCCGAAGCTTATTAATCGATGGTTTTTGCATCGGCTGAAGCTGTTCATCCGAATGAAGGTTGTTCTGAAGATAGGTGGTTCAGTCCTTGGCTCTCCTCCCTCGGCGACCCTTGTTAGAGAATATGTGAAGGTGATCAGGAGGATAAGGCGGCAGGATCATTCTATCGCCGCAATTGTTGGAGGAGGTCCAATCTCCAGGGACTACATAGGACAGGCTGAAAGGCTGAATCTGTCGAAGGCAGAGAGGGATTGGTTGGCTATTCTTGTTTCACGGGTTAATGCTCGCTTATTGATTGATGCCTTAGGGGGTTTGCCCAAGATTGTTCCCGAAACGGTCGAGGCTTTGGTGAAGATCTTTAGGACGAGAAAAGTTGCTGTCATGGGAGGTTTGAAGCCGGGAATGACCACTGATACCGTTGCTTCACTAGTGGCGAAGGCCGTGAATGCTGATGTTCTTGTGAAGGCGAGTGATCAGGAGGGTATCTACACCTCCGATCCGAGGAAGGATCCGTCGTCCAAGAAGCTGGAAAGGCTGAGTTATAGAGAACTGAAGAATCTTTTGGCGGGTGAACATGAGCCTGGAATTCACAGGATCCTTGATCCGGTAGCTGTTGATGTTCTAAGTAGAAATAAGATCAGAGTTGTAGTTTTGAATGGGTTTCATCCTGAGAATGTCCTTACAGCTATTGAAGGAACACCCGTAGGTACTGTTATCGAATAATAGGCTGAATCATTCAACGCGGCCAAATACGGGGTCGCCAAATCCTTGTTTCCATCATTCGATCCCCGGCTAAACGCTTTAGTAGAGTGGACTGGCATAAGCTTCGGTTCCCAGTGAGCGGATCGGAGAAGCACAGCAGCATTCCCGCCCATGTTCACTGTAAGATCTGCGGCAAGTCTATTCCAATGAATAGGGAATATTGTTCTGTGGAGCATAAGGATGCAGATACGAAGGCTCACCAAAGGGCTAAGAGGTTGAATAGAATCTTTGTCTTCTCATTAGTAATCTTGATGGTCTTCATCGTTCTAAATGCCATTCGTCGTTAACCGCCGACACACTGTCTGTGCCAGGCCTCTAGAACTTCCAGCTTCCTTTCTGCTTCGTCGTAATTTCCTTCATCTATGAGTTTGAGGATCTTAACCGCGTACTTGATGTCAGCTCTTTCCACGGAAGGCGATGAAACCTTTCTCAGCATACCGACTGGGTCATCGTAGGATGGTATCTCCAGGATCTTTAGCGCCTTCTCCGCAATCAGACTTCTTCGCTCGACTTCCATTTCAGAAGAGCCTAGTTGATACCTGAAAAAATAAAAGGGATGGATAAAGCGGTTGCTTCCGCTTTACCTCTCCACAGGGTTTTTGACTCCGTTGCCCCATTCCGTCCATGAGCCGTCGTAGTTCTTGACACGTGGATACCCGAGGAGGTATGTGAGTACGAACCATGTGTGCGATGATCTTTCGCCGATTCTGCAGTAAGTTACGATCTCCTTGTCTGGAGTAACCCCTTTACCTTGATAGAGGTCCGCTAGCTCTTGAGCAGATTTGAAGGTACCATCCTCTCTAACTGCTTGTCCCCAGGGTTGGTTGATTGCGCTGGGAATGTGTCCAGCCCTCAATGAGCGTTCGTCAGGATATTCAGGCGGCGCGAAGACTTCTCCCTTGAACTCAGCTGGAGAGCGAACATCGACGAGACCTATGTCCCCCGCGCCCACTGCTCTTCTTACATAGTCGATATACGCTCTGAGGCTTTCATTAGGACCTTTTGCCTTATAGGTCGTGCCAGGGTAGGTTGATCCAACAGTTGATAGTTCCTTCTTCTCGTCGATCCACTTCTTCCTGCCCCCATTCATAATTCTGACGTCCCCGTGTCCGTAGTACTTGAAAACCCAGAAGGCGTAGGCAGCGAACCAGTTGTTGAAGTCTCCATACAGTATCACGGAAGTGTCATTTGCTATTCCTAGTTTTCCAAGCAGTGCTTCGAACCCAGATTTATCAATGATGTCTCTCGTCAAAGGGTGATTCATGTCCTTTCGCCAATCGACCAACACCGATCCTGGAACATGACCTAGATTGTAACCAGTCGTGGGATCCCAGTCAACTTCAGCTATCCGGATGTTAGTATCCTTCCAGTGCTGAGCTACCCAATCTGTATTTACCAGAACCTCGGGGTGTCTGTACTCTTGAAGTGTCACGAAGGCTTCATGACATACGTCATAATATATACTTGACGCACTTTCAGGGAAACTATCGGAAAATGTTTATTGGCTCAATGAGGGTCGAACCTTCTTTCGCGGGGGTAGCGAAACACTCCTAGCGTTAGGCCCGGTCAACCGCGGAGGCGGAAGGCGCCGTAGGACTCAAGATCCGCTGGAGAGGGGACATCCTCTCCCTTAGGGGTTCGTGGGTTCAAATGGCACCAAGAATGGTGGCAACGTGTGCCTGAAAGTCCCACCCCCCGCACCATTTCATCAATAGTGTTTCTGTGGCTTCCTAGCCAGGGAGCTGGCTAAGTAGTACAAAAGTTGAATTTAGAACGATTGCGTGCCGATCTACAAAACCAGCTTTGACCTCGAGCACATATTTTGCATCGCGGTCAGGAGTATATAGAGGACAGAGGAACGCGTTACACGGTGCAAGGTTAGTCGTGAAGAACACGGCCCTTCGATTTTCGTCAAACCAAATTATGTCTAAGGGAAACCGCACGTCCTTCATCCAAAAGCTGTAGCGACCTTCGCGTGTGAAGACGAACAACATTCCACGATCTTCGGGAAGGGACTCCCTAAACATCAGCCCTCTCTCCTGCTTTGGTGCTGTGTCAGCAATCTCGACCGTTAGCCTAACGCCAGCAATCTCGATAACTGATTCAATGGGCGTTGAAGGAGTTGGAAAGAATTGGAAGAGGCCAACAACTGCAGCAGTTAGAACAATCGCAAGAGCAACTGTCTTCGTTGCAGGCCGCACGTTGGTGTGCTAAAGAGACGGAGATATAGTTGTAGCTGTAATTTCCTGGCTCACTAAAGGCAGGAGAGAGGTGTAAGCTATCTCCAGATCGTACCAGCTGAAATTTTTAGATTTATGGTTATTTACGATTGCCCTTTAACAATTCAAGCTTTTCTCAATTCGTTGAGATACTGGATCGAGTCACATCGTTTTGCGAATCGGTCGTCCAAATTAACTTGAAGATGGTGTGGAAGATGGGGTCAATGGCCTTCGCATTCTTACAATTGTGCTAGTCCGGTACTGCGGTGAATACATCCGCTTTGGCGTACTGCTCCCCCCAGTGTTCCAGAGCTACCTTCAACTCCTTATGACCTCTGGCGTACTCTTCAAGAGGTACATTCTGCATTATTGCGTCAATGGCCTGCCTTCCTGCTAAAGCCCCCGATCGGGTCCCCCAAGGATGACCGTGAATCCCTCCCCCGAGTTGAAGCTGAACATCTTTTCCGATTAGCTCCACATTCTGGGGGAAGATGCCAGGATGTAGACCGCCCGATGCAACAGGGAATACGGGTTTCACATGTTCTAGAGGTCCTTTGATAGCAGCTACAGTTTCGGGTATCTCTGCGAATTTCTCTTTGCCACCGAGTTTTCCACGTGCAGTCCCGACATGAAGAAGATCGGCTCCCGCTAACCTTGCAAATAGCGAGATGACCTTTACAGAGATCCCATGCTTCGGATTTCTTGTAATAGCCGCGTGTCCAGCCCGATGAGCGTGTAGAGGAACCTTGATGGATGGATCTTCAGAAAGGGCTCTGAGAGCTGAGAAGCCTGCGGCCATAAAATTCACCATTAGCCCATTTGCCCCATGGCTGAGCAGCTTTTCCGCAAGGTCCAGAATCTTGTGGGCCTCGGTAGTAACTTGAGGAAAGTAAATCACTTGTTTACCAGTCTGAGACTTCACTCTATCCAAAGCCTCCGTCACCTTAGAGACTCTTTCAAGCAGGGGGCTGAACTTTTGATTGAGCATTGTCTCATCATCCTTGCAAGTGTCTATCCCTCCCATAGCAGCCTCTGCAAAAGCTTGGGATAGTTCATCAGCCGTTAGTCCTACCTTTGGTTTGGCCGTGGCGCCGAGATGTGGCCTTCTGTCCTGCGAAGTTCCTATCAATACTCTTAGGCCGTCAATCCCAAACTTAGGACCACTGAAAGATCTGATAATGTCCTTTGGAAGACTAACATCAAGCAGCTTGGAGCTTTGAATGGGTGTAAAACCCATGAAGTTCCCTGCTAGGATAGCGAGAAGATTCGGAAATCCGCCTGTTTCATAATCGATGAGAAGTATTGGATACGCTACCTTCAATATTCCTGAGTGCTTCCCATCGTCATATCGCCATTCGAAAACCTTGGCAGCAAGATTATCGGCGATCCATTGATTCGTGGTACCTACATCAGTCCAAGTGCCGACTGACTGCTCTGCCGCAATCGTGACACCTGCTTCATCGATAGTTAGAGGTTCGACTACGTCAATATAGTACGTGGCAATGACATTCTTGTCAGGGTCTATTCGATCGGGTGTGGAGGTAAAGACATCAGCTTGGTCATGTCTTATACTAGGTGCTCTTTGGGTACTCTTCATTATCTATGCGGGAGCCGGCTTCTCGGTCTATTTATTTATGGCACAAATGAAGTCGAAAATCAGTATCGGATCTGCACTGTTTAGCTTTCAAATGAGGTGGCATATGTTATATCTCAATCGTATGGCTGCCTAGAGCTCTCCGTCACTTTCTAAGGGCCTCAGCGATGATAGGAGCCACACTCACCCGACTTACAGGACTCTGTACGCTGTCAGTTCCGACCACGTCTTCGACGCCGGCAGCGCTGATCTTCTCCAGCGCGTTTTCAGCTAGAATTGGATGTGCGCAAGCTACCAGAATCCTTCTCGCTCCGGCGCCAAGAAGTATTTTGGTGGCCTCGATTACCGTGCCTCCAGTGCTGATGATGTCATCAGTGATTACGATGTCATGGCCCTTGACATTCAATGAAAGGGGCTTAATCTCTACCTTGTCCGGTCCAAGCCTCTTTTTCTCCATGACGTCGTAAGACGTGCCCAATTCTGATGCAACGGTACGAACCCAAGGCTCCGACTCAGAATCAGGACCTATAACAATCGGGTCGGATAGGGTGAATCTCTCCTTGATGTAATTAGCTAAAGCATGCATGGCCGTAAGCTCATGCGACCGAATTCTGAAAACTTTGGCTAGGTCGGGAATGCGATGGCGGTGCGAATCTATGGTGTAAATCTCGCTGGTTCCTACCGCCTCAATGAGCTTAACCACAGTCTGGAAGCTTATCGCCTCACCAAGCGTGAATCTTTCATCCTGTCTCGCATAGGCGAAATAAGGAAACACGGCTCTGATGCGCTTGGCGCCAAGATCTTTCAGAGCATCCGCCAGCAAGAAGTACTCGATTAGATATTCGTCAGGCTTAAGGGCAGTAGATTGAATTAAGACAACGTCTTGACCTTTGACATCGCCGTTCACTCTCACATACTTCTCGCCATCAGGGAATTTCTTGAATTGTGTGGAGATGTAGGGCACCTTGAGTTGAGCTGCTGTTTTTTCAGCCAGGTGGACTGAAGGCGAGCCAGCCACTATCAGCATCTATAGAGCAGTTCTGGTTGAGGTCTATAAAGCCTGTCGCGTAAACTACCGCCCCTGTCCGCACAGCCATTACCGGATTATCAATGGCTAGTAGATTTTGCTTACATCTGAAGTGGGCTTTCGCGATGTACAACCGAGATAGCTTCAAATATCGTTACACCAAGTCGTATTAACTTCAGTGATTACATCGTTGTCAGTTCAGGAGACCTTCAACGCCATTAGAGATATGCAGGTCCGTGGCGCTGGTAGAATAGTACGAGCAGCTGCAGAGGCGCTGAAGCAATTTGCAGTATCCTGCAAGGCCTCCTCGCCGCTGGACTTCTATCAACAACTCTACGAAACGGGAGAATATTTGAAGTCGGCTAGACCTACAGCTGTCTCTCTGCCGAACGGAGTGAATTTCGTAGTATCTCACGCGAGACGAACTCTTGAATCGAACAGACCGTTGGATGAAGTGAGGTCAGTCACCATAGCT
>JAHFOH010000241.1 GCA_023266955.1 Nitrososphaerota archaeon | reverse complement strand
TATCTGTACTCGAATCATTCTTGGCAGCAGTTTGACTGTGATCGATCCTCTGACTTCTGGTTGTAGAGTCTTCATTACAGGTGTGAGGACAATTACGGAGGTGAAAATGGCACCGATAACGGTGAAGGCTGTAGCAAAATGAATCCACCTTACCAAAACCAGTACGATGGAGTCGAGGGACATCTCAATCCAACGACTAGAAAATCTAGATATAAACCCAAGAAGTTCTTGAAAACCGGTTATACTGGTTTGGGGGGCATCTTCAGACCTTCAGACTTCCTCAAAGGCAGGAGGAGATTCGTGGAAGAACTCACCCGAGATTTGGACGCAAGCAAGAGAGAGACTGTGATGAGGATCCTCGAGTCTTGGAGGGAAGGTGAATCCGAAGAAGAAATAAGGAAAATATTGGGTCAGAAATTGACTAAGGAACTTCTTACAAAACTTAAGTCGCGTGAATGATAACATCGCTGGAAGAACGGCTAGGTTTCAAACTCCCGAGTACTGCTGGAATAGTGCTAAGCCGCATCTGTTCTAACTAGTGGAACAGGGCGTTCTAAAGCGTACAACTATAGCCACTGTCAGATAGTGCTTCTTCGAGTTGATTTCAGTAAAGCTTACACGTAAATCAAAGGTCGCCCTCGCAGTAGCTGCAATATTCACCTTAGGTTTAGGGGTGAATTGGCTGACCACTCCATTAGGATTGTATAGCACGATACCAGCCACTCCGGGCGCATTCCAACCATTCCAAAGCGAACTAGACTCAGCGGGGACGAACATAGCTACTCTCAAATCAGTAACTGAAAACTTAGCCGTCACAACAACCCGCCCTCCTACTGTTAGTCAAACCTTTTCGTCAGTACCTAACGTAAGGATGGAGATCTTCACCGCCTCTGTAGCCGTCGAAGTTAAAGATGTGAAGGCTGCGCTAACCCAAATAGCCAGCTTAGCTCAGCAATTTGGAGGATTTGTGGCAGGAACTTCAGCTTCAGTCTTCGGTGAGAACGAAGTAGCAACAATTATCATCAAAGTGCCCAAAGAAAATTTCTTCCAAGCCGTCAATGCAGTAGAAGCACTAGGGAAGCTGAAGGACCTCCAAACACGAAGCGATGATGTTACTGAAGAATTCATAGATCTTACAGCGAAAAGAGGCAATCTGCTAAAGGAGGAACAGAGGCTCGCTGAAATCCTCAAGCTTGGAAACACTGTTGAAGACGTCCTGAAGGTTGAGAGAGAATTAGAAAGAGTCAGAGGGGAGATTGAGGCGTTGACTGGCAGAATCAATTTTATTGAAAGAAATGTGGAGATGTCTTCAGTAACTGTAAGTCTGAGCAAAGTTGGTGTTGAGAAACCCCCTGAGTTTGATTGGACAGAGCCATTCAGGACAGGCGTGGGGTTCTTCTACGGGGTGATAAGGGGGCTAATGATTTCTGCCTTTGTTGTTGCGCCTTTCGCATTCATAGGAACACCAGTATACATAGCATACAGATATCGCAGAAGCAAGGGGCCTAAACCTGAGACGCTTGCCAGTTCAAAATCGGTTTGACACAATCCCAGCTTAGTTGTCCCTGAAGTGCGGGAACTACCTAGGAAGCTTGGGTCACCAGAGCGGTGAGTACAGCTTCCTTATGGTTACTACCTCTTCTTGAAGACAAGATAGGCCGTTATCGCAAAAGCCAGAGGAATAACGAATGTGAGAATTAATATCAGATTCCCTGAAAAGCCAGCTTGGGATACTATTTGTATGGTGGCAGCATCAGAGACGGCCCTAGTCTGCACACCTGCCAGCGGTGCCGTCTTTTCCGCTCCGGAAGGAACGGCGGCATAAAGACTGCTTCCCTGTGGACTGCTCAGATACCCTAAGCCAGACACCGAAACGATGGCTAGAACAATGCCGAGAAGTGCACCCAGCATTGCCTTAGACTGTTCCTTCAATCTTTACCAATATTCCCGCATCAAGTACTTAATGCTACACTTTCGAACAGCAATTCCAAATAGCAGGGAGGTTCGTTAGATGCGGTCGGAGACATCTCAGCGACGGAAAAGGAGTTACAGCACGCTGCTTAGTACATTCACTAGATGTCACGCCCTCTCCTGCGCCACTCTTGGTGAAAGCTAAGATTAGAAGTAACTGAGCTTGATTTTTCGGGATATATCTTCGATTTCCCTAAGTTCTCGTCGGTTCAAGCGCCATCCGACTGCGCCAACATTATCCTCTACTTGTTTAACCGACTTTGCCCCTGGGATTGGGATTGCACCTTTCTGCTGAAGCAGCCAGTTAAGTGCAACTTGAGTTGAAGTCTTCCCCCTTGCTTCTCCTATCCTCTTGAGCACTCTAACTAAACGTAG
>JAHFOH010000240.1 GCA_023266955.1 Nitrososphaerota archaeon | reverse complement strand
GTGAGCAGGAACCATTCTGCCAACTAGTGAATAGAGAGATGTTAGCATTAACCCGCTGCCGAGCCCATTAACAATGAGCATAGAGAGGAAGAAGGGATATGCACTTGCAGAAACAGCTAACAAAAGTCCAGCTGAGGAGATTATGACTCCTGAGATCAGAACGGTCTTCTCCCCAAATCTGTCAGAGAGGTATCCGGCTAGCCAGATTGTGGAGGCAGTTGCAGCGATAGAGGCAGATAGAAGGATTCCTACGCTGAGACTGTCAAGCCTAAAGTCTATGGTTATCTCAGGCAAGACCACGCCGATTGAAAAGCGAAGCATCGCGTAGAGAAAGACGGCTGGTATAGCGACTCCAATTGTAAGAGCCACTGACCTGGGACTATGTGACTTCGACTTTAGCGCCTCTTGCAAATTTGCATGCGGACAAGATGGTTATTCTATAAGCCTTTTCAGGTGTTACAAGTTGCTCTTTGAGTCCGCGAGCTTTTAATATCGTAAGAATCGGAGTCGTCGTGAGCAAGGACGAGTTATCTTGAAACAATCACATCTAGTTGAAGTGTTCAACGACATTGATAGAAACGCCGAGAACTTTCTTGATCAGTTGAAACGCGTCGCCGCGCAACCGAGTGTTTCGGCCCAGAACCTGGGCGTGAAAGAATGCGGTGAGCTTGTAAGGCAGATGATGCAGGACAGCGGTTTGAATGTAAGAGTCATTCCAGTGAATGGTGGTTCTCCTGTCGTTTTCGGTGAGCTAAAATCTGAAGGTGCGAAGGAGACGATCCTCCTCTATAGTCATTATGACGTGCAGCCACCAGAACCATTAGAGGAATGGGTTAGTGAGCCTTTCAAACCTGAGGTCAGGGAGGGTCGACTTTACGCAAGAGGAGTTGCAGATGACAAGGGCATTCTAGTTGGTCGGTTGATGGCGATCAGAGCGATCAGAGATACGGTGGGAAACTTGCCTGTGAACTTGAAGTTTGTTACGGAGGGGGAGGAGGAGATAGGGAGTGTGCATCTACATGAATTTGTGAGGAGAAACAAGGAACTTCTGAAGGCAGATGCAATCCTCTGGGAGGGTGGCGACAGAGACCCTAAGGGCAGACCAGAAATCTATCTTGGAATGAAGGGTCTTCTCTACGTTGAGTTAAGGTCGAAGACGGCCTCAGTGGATCAACACTCCAGCTTAGCCCCCATTCTTGCGAACCCAGCTTGGAGAGTCGTTTGGGCGTTGAACACTCTCAAAGATCGAAATGAGAAGATTCTGATCGACGGGTTCTATGACAAAGTGTTGAAGCCTACTACTAAGGACCTGAAGATGCTTGAAGAGATACCGTTCGAAGAGAAGGATATTAGGGATACTTTTGGGGTGAAGGGATTTTTGAAGGGGGCGAAAGGTACTCAACTGAAGAAGACTCTCTACTTCAGCCCAACTTGTACTGTCTGCGGTTTCGACTCAGGCTACAAGGGCCCAGGGTCTAAGACAGTTAATCCTAAGGAGGCACGGGTGAAGATTGATTTTCGCCTCGTGCCAGAGCAGAGGACTGATGAGATTCTTGCTAAGTTGAAGCGTCATTTGAAGAAGCACAATTTCAGCGATATAGAGGTGGTGAAGATTGATGGCGAGGAGCCCGCTCGAGCTCCAATGGATTCAAAGATTCTAGCAGTGACTGTTGAAACGGCGAAGCTTGTTTACAATCTCAAGCCTGTTATCGAGCCTATGCTTTATGCGAGTGGTCCAATGGCTTCCTTCGTCAACGAATTGAAGATACCGCTCTCAAGTGGAGAGTGTGTGGCTAGACTGGATTCGAAAATTCACGCGCCAAATGAGAATATTCGAATTGAAGACTACATCTTGGGGATAAAACACGTAGCAGCCATACTGTTGAGCTACTTACCCATTCATACCAAAGCTTGAGTGTGTGACGGCCCCTTCTCAATGGTATTTGGTCATCGATTCCGATCAGACGTCGGAAAGACCGGCAATAGTAACCCTCCCCCTAAGATTTTCAATAATTTTCAAAGAATCATAGCAGAAAGTTAATATATCATAATTTGATGCCGGCGGCATTCCAACCAAGGAGAGGTGAATAGATTGAGCAAGACGACAAGCGGCTTAGGATCGGTAACAGCCTTCGAGTACAACTGCACCTGCGGCCAACACTTCGTTAATGTTAGAGATGCGGTGAAACACGTTAACAAGTTCTCTAACCATCAGTTGACTCGAATAGCCATAGAGAAATAGGGCCTCGAAGTTTCAACGTTTAGTTCCCAGATTAACGGAAGTTATGTTTCAGGATCCCGCCATTGCAAGGCGCTCCTTTAGCGGTTTGAGCCAGTCAGGATTCTCCTTGACAAAGGCGA
>JAHFOH010000239.1 GCA_023266955.1 Nitrososphaerota archaeon | reverse complement strand
CCTTTAGCGCGTAGAGAATGAACGGGATACGCAACTCGGCTCCGCCAAGACCAACTAAACCAGCTAGAAAGCCAGTGAAGAAGCCGGAGACAGCAGAAATGGTCAGAAAGCGAGCGTTAGGCAATCTCTCAACTAATCCGTTTCTCGGTTTAACATAACATCGTCACAATACTGTTCTAATAATCGTCACCATCTGAGAATTAAATAGGCTTTGACCGGAAAGCAGGATGTCCAATGACTTGTTCTTTGCTCGGAAAGCCCGTAAGGAGGAAGGAGGATCTTAGGCTCATAACTGGCGCTGGCAGCTACATAGATGACATTAAGCTCCCAGGCATGCTTTATGCCGCGTTTCTAAGGAGCCCTTATGCTCATGGAAAAATCATGAAGATTGATGTCACGCAGGCGCTTCGTTATCATGGTGTCAAGCTCGCTTTAACCGGCGACGATATATTTGGTTTAGTCAAACCACTTCCGGTTGATTCCTACCCAAAGAGACTCAAAGTGCCGAAGCATTATCCAATGGCTTATCAGCGAGTTCGCTACATGGGAGAGCCAGTCGCTGCAATTGTAGCGTCGGACCCATATTCAGCGAGAGATGCGTTAGAGCTAGTGGAGCTGGACGTCGAACCGTTGCCAGTTTCTATTGACCCTGAAAAAGCAGCTCAAACAGAGGCAACTTTACTGCATGAAGATTTGGGGGATAACATTGGTTATACATATCGTAGAGAAGGCGGGGACGTTGAAGGCTCGTTCAAGCAAGCGGATTTAGTGCTAAGCGAGACTTTCAGAATTCAACGTCTGGCACCTATAGCGATAGAGTCACGGGGTGTGATTGCAAATTATGAGGGGCCCTCAGGATTCCTAACAGTCTGGACATCAACTCAGATCCCATTTATAGTGCGAAAGCACCTTGCTGACGCTCTCGGTTTTCCCGCTAATCTGATTAGAGTAATCGCCCCTGAAGTCGGAGGAGGCTTCGGAAGCAAACTCAACTTCTATGGAGAGGAAGTGATTGTTAGCTTGCTCGCAATGAAGCTTAGAAAGCCCGTTAAGTGGATCGAAGATAGACGGGAAAACCTACTTTCGACTATACACGGGAGGGATCAGATTCACCATGTGGAGGTTGCAGTCCGGAAGGACGGGACAATTCTAGCACTAAAGGACAAAATCTATGCAGACATGGGAGCTTACTATCAGCTCAGCACTCCTTTCGTTCCAACATTGACTGTTCGTATGTTGCTCGGCTGCTACAAAATTACAAACTGTTACTTCGACTGCTCCATGGTACTTACGAATAAGATGGCCACTGACGCCTACAGAGGAGCAGGCAGACCTGAAGCCACTTACATCATCGAAAGGATAGTTGACATAGTTGCCACAGAGCTGAAGATGGATCCTGCCGATGTGAGGTTTCGAAACTTCATCCAGCCCCATGAATTTCCCTACAAGACTCCAACTGGTCTAGAATACGATAGCGGAAACTATCCTGAATCTTTACGCAAAGCTTTGGAAATAATTCAGTATGACAAATTCCGGAGAGAGCAGACTGAACTGAGGAAGGGAGGAAGATACGCAGGGATAGGAATATCGTCGTACGTAGAAATTTGCGGCATCGGCCCAACAATCTATGAAAGCGCGTCAGTAAGAGTGGACCCTTCAGGAAAGATCACTGTACTAACTGGGACATCTCCACATGGACAAGGGCATGAAACAGCGTTCGCCCAACTTTGTGTAACTGAGCTAGGAGTCGACTATGACGATGTCGTAGTTCTACACGGTGACACCGCGATAGTGCCTTTTGGAGAGGGAACATTCGGGAGCAGAAGTGCCGTGATAGGGGGCACCGCGCTGCTGCTGTCGCTAAGAAAAATCAGGGATAAACTAGTTCGAATAGCTGCCCACGAGCTTAAAGCCAATCCTGAAGAAGTCGAATACCAAGAAGCTAGAGCCTTTCAAAAATCAAATCCCGAGAACACCCTTACCTTTGCGCAGCTAGCTGAAGCAGCCTATGACGTGTCCAAGCTCCCTAAGGACTTGGAACCCGGCTTGGAAGCGATGAGCTTCTTCGACCCAGCTAACTACACCTATCCATTCGGGACACACGCAGCAACAGTTGAGGTGGATGTCGAAACAGGGTTTGTGAAGTTGCTGAGATACATTTCAGTTGACGACTGTGGCAGAGTCATTAACCCGATTCTAGTTGAAGGCCAGATTCATGGTGGGGTAGCTCAGGGAGTAGCTCAAGCATTGCTTGAAGAGATGGTCTATAACGAAGAGGGTCAACTCCTGACAAGCACGTAACGGACTACTCGGTCCCCACCTGCTACGATCTACCTCACTTCGAAAGCTTCAGGACGGAGACACC
>JAHFOH010000238.1 GCA_023266955.1 Nitrososphaerota archaeon | reverse complement strand
GGAGAGGAAGATAGAAGAGGACAAGTGGGTCTTTGTGGAGGGTTGCAAGAATCCGAGAGCCGTCACACTTCTAATCAGGGGCGGATCGCAGAGAGTTGTGGACGAAGCCGAGAGATCCATTCACGACGCCATCATGGTCGTGAAGGATGTGTTGGAGAAGCCAGCGATCGTGGCTGGTGGAGGAGCCCCCGAAGCCTATGCAGCCCACCAACTCAGACAATGGACTGAGACTCTCAGCGGTAGGGAACAGTTGGCAGCTCAGAAGTTTGCTGAAGCCCTAGAGTCTATACCGCTGGCCTTAGCTGAGAATGCCGGTATGGATCCTATCGATGTCCAAGTGGAGCTAAGGGCGAAACAGAGCGAGGGGAAGACTTGGTACGGCGTCGACGTCCTGAATACGAAGCTAGGAGACCTTTACGAGAGGAACGTCTTCGAGCCATTGGTGGTGAAGGAGCAAATCATCAAATCAGCGACTGAAGCGGCCTCCATGATACTGAGGATCGATGATGTGATAGCGGCAACGAAGCCAAAAGAAGGTCCTAGGCCGCCCATGCCAGGTGGGGAAGGAATGGGTGGCGGGGAGTTCGGCTAGCCCCTTACCCTAACCTATTATTTCCTTATAGTCTTCTCTGAATCATTTGGTGACGGGTAAGAATAGTTTCTATAAGGCCTACGTTCCCTGCTACCGTGTGATGGGCAGCTCTGTAAGGGCTAAATATCAAAATGTTAGGATTCCCAAGTCCATCTGGAAAGAAGCTAACTCATTCTATAGGGCTAATCAAGGTAAACTGAAAGAACTGTACGGCATACAAAGCGCACGGGCCTTAGTTTGGAGAGCAATTCTAGAGTACGTGCAGCAGCTGCGCCAATCGGGTCTAAGGCGATAATTCGGCTTAATCCAAGGGCGAGTCAGAGATGGCTGAGGGGCCGGTAGTACGTCTAATCTCTGATGAGATTAGAGAGGCTTTGAAAGGTGAGTTGATACAAGATGTCGCTACTCGCTCTGAGCAGGCTTCACGTTCTGTCGGGCTGAAGAGTGTTGTAGGAGCCAGAGTGGACAAAGTGGACCACATGGGGAAGAATATCATGATCGACTTGAGCAACGGCTACTCCTTTCGAATTCACCTGATGATGTTCGGTAGATGTGAAGTATACCAGAGAGGTGAAAAGCATCGTGGATCGGCTGAACGGATTCGTCTAAGTCTGAAAACAACTAACCATGAACTTGTTGTCTCCAGTGCACCAGTTGTTGAATTGCTCGGAAGGGAGGAGGTGGCTCATCATCCTGTCTTATCGACTCTGGGTCCTGATGCAATGAAGCAGCCGTTTGACTCTGCGCTTTTCCTCACTAAAATTAGAAAACCTGAGAACCTATCGCGATCAATCGGGGAGATTCTACTAGATCAGCGGGTAGTTTCTGGAGTAGGCAACATCTACAAATCTGAAATCCTTTTTCTCGCTCGCATCAATCCGGAGACCTCGGTATCTAGCCTCAGCGTTTCACAGCTGAAGTCTCTTGGCCAACTCACCCCCCGAGTCCTTCAAAACGCGTACTCGAAGATGAAGAATGGACAGCGTCTAAGATTCAACGTCTACGGTAGATCCGGCAAGACCTGTATTAGATGTGGAAATACAATCTCTTCTTACCGTCAGATGCCATCCAACCGCATAACTTACTTTTGTCCTAATTGTCAGGGAAGGTCCTTCAGTACTTAGTAGTGTAAGCCCTAGATATTCCAACTGACTTTTCTCACCGGCCTAACCCTTAGAATTGCTTGACCGCCTTCTTTGAATCCCCATTTCTCACCCCTCTGACTTACTATCTTCTGCAAGGCAGCGTGAAATTCTGGACCAGTTTGAAGAACTTCAACTTCCCCCTGAATCATCACAGCTTTCCTAGTGGCTTTTGTACCTGGTTCATCTACGACAAGGGAGGCTCTCCTATTACGTCGAACGTTTCTCAGCTTTTTCGTTGTGTATTCAGTTGAGATGTAGAAGTATTCTCCGTCGAAAGTGTATCCGACAGGGACGTTATGAGGCCAGGCATCGGGTGAGATTGACGCGAATCTGCATAGGCTGTGTGCATTCAGGAACTGCTTCTCTGAATCGGTGAACATGTTGCGTTAGTCTACTGTGGTTTATAGTCGATTTATTCTTGACTAGAGATGTTCAAGTATTAGGAGTAACTTCGGGGCTGTTTGGATGACATTTTCTCTCTTATGCTTGGGGAGGTGGAAAGCCCCCACCTTATACCTGCTTCTCGCGTTCATCCTCTCTTTTGCTAATTTCCCTCAAAGCCCAGTGGCAGCCGATACATCTCTGAAAGCTGAGACAGTCGCGTCTAATCTTGATTGGCCTGTGAGCAT
>JAHFOH010000237.1 GCA_023266955.1 Nitrososphaerota archaeon | reverse complement strand
ATAGATATGCGGATTCTTGCAGAGCTTGTTCAGGACGCATCTATATCGGTGCCTAAGCTCAGCAAGAAGATTGACGTTAATCCTTCTGTTGTCTATAGCCGGATAAAGCGGCTGTCCAAGCGGAAGCTGATTAAGCGGTTCACGGTGCAAGTTAACGAAGAGCTTCTGGGCTATGTGGTTAGCGCCATCATAGGTCTTAATATTGACTCGAAGCTCAGGGAGAGTATCCTGGATGAACTTCTAACGTTAAGCGAGGTGAGGGAGGTGTCTGAAGTCACTGGAAGATTCGATCTTGTAGTCACAGTTAAGGCTAGGTCGCTCGAGGAGTTACATGACATAGTGTCTGGCAAAATAGGTCGAATTAACGGCGTTGTTCACACTGAAACATTCATCGAGATGAAGAGGAAGGTCAGGCAGTCGGTATACAGTTTGACGAGCTAGGCTTATCTCACGAGAGATTCACTTCAGCGCTGTTCCCGGA
The DNA here is from genome assembly GCA_023266955.1 of Nitrososphaerota archaeon. Lineage (GTDB taxonomy): Archaea > Thermoproteota > Nitrososphaeria > Nitrososphaerales > JAHFOH01 > JAHFOH01. Next base: position 1,886 of record JAHFOH010000237.1, on the reverse strand, counting down.
AGGTCCTTCAGACCTGAACCAGTTATCAAAACGACTACGCTCTCATCCCTAGCTATCATGCCTTCTGCAAGCAACTTCTTCAGACCTGCTAGGCCAGCCGCGCCCGAAGGTTCGGCAAAGATTCCCTCAGTCCTTGCCAAATCTTTCACAGCGCTGAGAATTTCCTCGTCCGTCACACTGACACCAGCCCCCTGAGTCTTCCTCACTGCTTCCAAACCTGCATCTCCATCCCATGGGTAAGGGTCTGACAATCCTGTTGCAATTGTCTTAGGACTTTTTTCCGGCTTTATCTTCTCGTATGGAAGATTTCTCTTGAGCGCCCTTATCAGCGGTGAATTACCAGCGGGTTGAACGGGTGCTAATCTGGGGGAAGATTTTATCCAGTCAAGTGCGGTCAAATCCTTGATACCCTTCCAGATACCGGTCAACAGGCACGAGGAGCCCGTTGGAATCAAAATCCAATCGGGTCCTTTCCATCCCATCTCCTCAGCTATTTCATATTTTATAGTCTTAGGACCTTCAACTTGGTACGGATTGAAGGGGCCAAAGCTGGGGCAAGGATACCATCCCCAAGTCTCGACCGCTGTAAGCATCATCTTGACGCTGGGGTCTTCACCTCTCTCAATACCCCTCACTTTGATGACCGAGGCACCATGAAGTGTCAGCTGCGCTATCTTTCCAGCTGACGCCGATTCCAACACGAATGCGTAACATGCTAGGCCAGCCTTTGCAGAGTAGGCGGCGAGTGAGGCTGCAGCATTCCCAGATGATGCTGTAACCACAGTCTTAACACCCATCTGCAAAGCCTTTGCGATGCCTACAGTCATTGCCCGGTCCTTGAATGATCCTGTAGGATTCCTCGTTTCGTCCTTAAGATACAGCTTTGCTAGGCCAATCCTTTGCCCAAGTCTCTGAGCCTTCAGGAGTCTTGTTCCTCCTTCTCCAAGTCTTACTGCGAAACGTTTGTCGACGGGCAGTAGCTCACTGAATCGCCATATCCCGTTCGTCCGAATCTCTAGCGTCCTTTTGGTGAGAGAGCGGCTTACTCGTTCATAGTCGTATACAATGTCTAGTCTTCCGAAGTCTCTTCTCTTGCACATTATCGGATTCTCGCTGGAGCGATACTCTGTCCCGCACTTGGAGCATACAAGCTTAGAGATGAAGATCAACTGTATTCTCCTGCGTACGGCATTTCCTACATGGTTGCTGCTTTGTGGAACCTGATTCGTTTCGCTCAGCGATGCTAAAGCGCCGTAGAGAACTGCATCATCTCCAAGCCTGCTCTTGAGTATTCGGGGCACCTTGGGGAATATGCTGTACTTTCTGAGCATTCTACGTATAGGAGGGATGATGAGCTCTGGGTGGGCTATGGTGAGTGCGCCCCCCAGTACTATAACCTCTGGATCGTACGCCACCAGAAGATTCGCCAAAGCCTTTGAGTTAACCTCCCCTATTCGGTTTACGATTAGACCAGCTACGGAATCCCCCTTTCTCGCCGCCTCAAAGATCATTTTGGCAGTTATCTTCGAAGAATCGTTTCGATAAATTCTCATCAGTCCGCTGTCATACGAAGCTCCGAGTGAACCCATAATCGTCGCCGCGTAGTTCGGAATATTCTTTGCTGAGCAATATGCTTCCCAATGTCCAGTTTGACCGCAGCCGCAAACTAAATCACTTTCTAAACTAATAATCATGTGTCCCATCATAGCCGCGTTTCCTGCACATCCCTCGAGCAATTGACCATTAACCACAGCCCCTACTCCAATGCCTGTGCTGAACGTCACATAAATCACATTTCTGGCATGCTTCGCGGCACCAAACTTCTGCTCACCTAAAACAGCTGCGACACAGTCGCCCAAGAGTGTTAGGGGCACATCGAAGTGTTT
>JAHFOH010000236.1 GCA_023266955.1 Nitrososphaerota archaeon | reverse complement strand
CCTATCACTGTCTGTGTAAAAACTGGGGGAGGAAAGGTCTCGCTAGCGCTAAGTGGTCCTTATACGATCAACGTCAATCTGGGCGTCCTTCCCGCAGGCACGTACTGCTTCCAGATCGGGCAAGCGGAGCAGCGCGACATAGGGCCATGGACCGTAACGATGAACATTGACATTCCTGGAATTCCAGCGCAGGTAAGTTGCCCTCCTGGAGGTTGTTCGTCTGCAACAACGTCGTTTAATGTAGTGCAGGCTGTACCTGAGTTCACGAGTTCTATCTTCATTCTGATCGTCGTCTTGGTCGGAAGTTTTCTAACGATCGGACACTTCAATCGTCGAACCCGCTTACAGAGGTAATTGAAACCTCAATGACCTTTTCTTGGGACGTTTCATTTGGCGGACGTCTGAGAGGTCTCAAATGAACGAACCTGTTGTAGATTGCGGATTGTACGATGGACTCGTAAAGTCCGATTTACCAGAAGTCTTGAACGACAAAGCAAATCGATTGCACAACCTTCGATACCTGGTGCTCACTGCGCTTGCGTCGTGCGATCCGTCGGCGGTGGCCAAGACGCGATTCAGCCTTTCAGACTTGGAGGGAATTGCAGGAAACCTACGATTGGATTTCGAGTTCACCAAGGTAGCTCCCAGGATACTTGAAAAAGTATTAGCGCCGGCGAGACTAGTCGCTGTGACCGAATCAGAAGGCAAGCCTAGGTATTACTACTCGATAACGGAGGATGGATGGAAGGAAGTTGAGAATAGGATGGAACGTCTGCGGACGCTGGCGCAGGTCATCGAGTTAGCAAAGAAGCTGATCTTGAGCAAGAAGAAACGGACCGATAAGCGCGACCTACCTAAGAGTGCTACGGGCCTCCTGGGAAACTCCGTGTCCCTTGAGGATCTAGAATCGATTAAGGAAGACATCATCAGGGACCTTCAACTACCGTGAAAGAATATCGTTCACATAAGCCTATGCGGCGGCATCAAGCTATGTGATGCAAAGAAGAGGAAGAATTCAAGAAAGGAAGGAAAGGATGGTTTTAGTTGAATATCAGTTCGTAGTAGCCTGGAGCTAGTTGGAAGAATGCCACTGGAATGGGGTACCAGCTGATATTCACACCGTGAGGATATTGACCGCCATAGAACCATCCTAAGTTCGCACTTGCTGGTGGGATCTGCAGCGCAAAGAAATCATAGCTTCCATCTGAATTGGCAGCGACAGCGCGCCCGATACTATCAAGCATAGCATGGAACACTTGACCTCCCATTGGAAGGCTTTCAACGACATACCCTCCTGTGTCGGAAAGCTCCGACACGACCATGATGTAGCTAGTAGTTCCAGAAGCGTAAGCATCTGCGGCTGCAATATGTAGCTCAGCCACCTTCATTCCCCAACTGTTAACCCACACATCAAGGTAAGACCCATTGTAAGGATTGGCTCTGACCGCACTGGGGCTCATTGAGAAAGTCATGCCTGCAAGTACAGCAAGCAGAACCACGACAACGATCTTCGATTTCATTCGTTTCACCTCCGTCTTCCGTACATAAGACATTAGAACAAGAGAAGGACTTCAAACTGCTCTTGCTGAATTGGTGCGAAATTGTTGCAAAACATGAATTCAATTCGATTGACCGTATGTCGCTCAATCTGGTTGCATTCCTGCAACATCTCTGCAACACAAATGCAACCAGACAGTTATTTTTCGGGTCACTCTTCTGATCACTGGTGGTGAAGATGCAGCTCTTTGATATGTTGCTGGCACTAGCCGCAATGACTATGTACCTCACGAGATTTGGCAAATTGGTCAGTTATGTCACCACCCGTCACAACTGAAATGGAGGTGATTACTTTGAGCGAAGAGATGAAAACCGTCGCAAAATTGGCACTCTGGGATCTGAACCCGGTGGTAGTGTTGGCTAAAGCGCTGAAGGCCGTCGGAGAAGCTGCTGGAGGCTAAGGCGCTTCGGGTGCGAAAGTATGCATGCTCAGTTACCCAAAAGTAAGGTACTCCTGCCACTCCCATCTGTCATCCTCTTTTTCTTCCTTTATGACATAGATTTTCTTTAGGTAGCGGTAGGTTCCGGCCCGCCGCCACACTTACTTCTCACGTGTTGTGAGTGTTCTATGGTCTTGTTGCGGCGTATTGCAGGCCGATTTCGAATTCACTGAGAATTGGCTTTTCGAACTTCTCTGGATTATCTTTTCCATCAAGTTCCTCAACTAAAGCTACTCAGAGGCACTCAATGCTACCAAAAGTCCAAGGCAGCCTTTTGGCCTGAGACAGCAGGGAGGCATCTCTTACCCGGCCGGCCGTTGCCTAGGTAACTGGCTATGGATTGAAGCGACGCGGCTAGTAACTAAGTAGTTT
>JAHFOH010000073.1 GCA_023266955.1 Nitrososphaerota archaeon | reverse complement strand
ATCTTGCGCTAGTTTCCTTAGCAACTCGGTTGACTTCAAGAATGATTTGTCCGGCCGCGAGCAGGGGATCTCTGCGAACAGACATTGGAGTAGTGCCGGAGTGCCCCGCTCTCCCTCGAATCGTAACCAGAAGGTGAATTAGCCCAACGATTGCTTCGACAACCCCAATCTTCACTTTCTCCGAATCCAGCACTGGACCCTGTTCAATGTGAAGCTCGACCCACGACTTAATCTCCCCTGCTACTCTACGTGCTGGTGCAAGGGATTGTATGGAGAGGCCTCCACTTTCCAGCGCCTGCCGATAGGTGATGCCAGCAACATCCTTTTGTTGATAAGCTGTATCGAGATCCATGGCACCAGTGGCCACCTTACTCCCTGTCATGATTGGAAACCGAACACCCTCCTCGTTGCTGAAGCTAATGACTTCAAGCGGATGCTTCGTCTCGATCTTGTTATCATTTAGAGTTCGCACGACTTCCAAAGCAGCCATGACGCCGTAGCATCCGTCAAGCATACCCGCATTTGGTACTGTGTCGATGTGAGAGCCGAAAGCGACTACGGGGAGACTATTATCCCGACCGTTGCGTACTCCAATGATGTTTCCGACTTGGTCTACGCGGACGGCAAGGCCGGCCTCCTCCATTCGCTTTATGAGAAATTTTCGTCCCTCGAAATCCTCGGGCGTAAGAACAAGTCTGGTTCTCCCACCTGAGGAGGAGGATCCAATCTTTCCTAGTTCCGTCAGATCATTAACTAGGCGGTCTTTTGAGGCGCGCATACTACACCATTCGCTCTTGTGGGAACATAGAAGTTTGCCTAGTCGATGTACTCGTAGGCTGGGATGGTGAGGAACTCAATGAATGCATCATCGACAGCCACCAGCTCAAAAATAGCTCGTGCTTCATTGAAGCGCCCCTTTGCGTAAGTCTCAACACCGATAACCTGGCGGATCTTGCTAAGCTCTTCCTCCACGATCTGTCGAACCAGTTCCGGGCTCGCCCGAATCCCCTCTTTAACAGACACATGGTGCCTGATCCACTGCCACACCTGAGACCGCGAGATCTCTGCGGTGGCCGCGTCCTCCATGAGGTTGTAGATGGCGGCAGCTCCTACTCCTCGCAACCAAGACTCTAGATACTGAATAGCTACGCTGATGTTGGTACGTAACCCTGCTTCGCTGATCTCTCCTCCCGGAACCCGCGCATCTAAGATTTCTTTGGCAGTAACTACTACATGATCACGCTGCCGATCAATTTGATTGGGCCCATTTCCAAGGACTTCATCGAACACGCTCATTGCTACTGGTACTAAATCAGGGTGAGCAGTCCAAGTTCCATCAAAGCCATCATTCGCTTCACGAATCTTGTCCTCACGAACCTTTGCGAGTGCGACTTCGTTCACCTTCGGATCTTTCCGGCTTGGAATGAAGGCGGCCATCCCGCCGATGGCATGAGCACCACGACGATGGCAGGTCTTAACCAAGAGCTTGGTGTAAGCTCTCATGAAGGGAACTGTCATCGTGACCTGGCTTCGGTCGGGTAGGATGAAGTCGGTTCGGTTGCGGAACTTCTTGATAATGCTGAAGATGTAATCCCAGCGTCCTGCATTCAATCCCGCAGCGTGATCCCTAAGCTCGTAGAGTATTTCATCCATTTCAAAGGCTGCCAGAATGGTCTCTATGAGCACCGTCGCCTTAATGGTGCCTCGAGGTATACCTAGCTCATCCTCTGCGAAGTTGAAGACATCGTTCCAAAGCCGAGCCTCCTCATGGCCCTCAAGCTTTGGTAGGTAGAAGTAGGGGCCGGTGCCCTTCTTCTGCAGTCTCTTGGCGTTGTGAAAGAAATAGAGACCGAAGTCTACGAGACCTGCAGAAATAGGCTGACGATCAACTAGGATATGCTTCTCTACCAAGTGCCAACCGCGCGGGCGAACTACCAAAGTCGCAACTTGATTGTTAAGCCTGTACACCTTTCCCTCGGGGCTTCTATATTCGATAGTTCGCTCGACTGCATCAATGAGGTTCAGTTGGCCTTCGATAACGTTCTGCCAACTTGGCGAGTTAGCGTCTTCGAAGTCAGCCATGAAAACCTTGGCCCCGGAGTTCAGCGCATTAATCATCATCTTGCGGTCCACTGGTCCAGTTATTTCCACCCTGCGATCTTGTAGGTCATTGGGCACCGAAGCTATCTTCCAGCTGGCTTCCCGGACATGCTGCGTGTCAGGAAGAAAGTCTGGCAGGGCCCCAGCGTCGAGCAAGGCCTGCCGTTCTGCCCGCTTCCTCAGCAGGCTCTCTCGAGTGGCGTTGAATTTGCGGTGCAACTTAACAACGAACTCAGTGGCTTCCGTTGTCAGTATTTGGTCGAACCTATCTTTCAGAGTTCCCTGAATCTCAACTCCTTCGAGACTTGCCGCTTTCATTATCTCAACAGCTCACCGATTGTAACATGGGCGCGTCGGAACAATAGGCTATTAACTTTAGATTCACGTTCAGAGGGAGAAGGGAGTGAGTGCGCAAGCATTATAAAATGAAGATCTCGAAGTAGCTGAGATTGTTAGACTTCATCATAAACAATGCAAAGATAGTGACGGAGTCCCAGGTATTTGACGGCTCGATTGGGATACAAGATGGTAAAATCACTCACATCTCAAAGACTATCGGGGAAAGTGCAAACCGTGTTATAGACGCCAAAGGCAAGCTGCTTCTACCTGGCCTAATCGATGGACATACGCATATGGAGATGCCTTTCATGGGAACGGTTTCTAGCGATGACTTCTATCAGGGTACAGTTGCAGCTGCTTGTGGTGGCGTCACCACAATAGTTGACTTTGCCGTCCAGCCCCGTGGCGGGACCATCCTTGACACGTACGACATGTGGAGGAAGAAAGCGGATCCTAAAGTCTGTGTTGATTATGCGTTGCATATGATCATCAGAGATTTCAACGAGATAAACCTCAAGCAGATTCGAAATCTGATCGAGGAAGGTGTGACGAGCTTTAAGCTCTTTATGGCTTACAAGAAGGAGTTGTATCTTGATGATGGAGCCATCTACAGCATAATGGATGAAGTTGTAAAATATGGAGGATTAGTGGGGCTGCACTGCGAGAATGCTGACCTGATCGAGTGCTTCGCAGCGCGGCTCTTAAGTGAGGGGAAAGTCGAAGCCGAGTACCACGCCAAATCTAGGCCTTCCTTGGTGGAGGTGGAGGCTGTGCAGAGAGGGATCAGGCTAGCGGAAATGAGTGGGTCTCCGATGTATGTAGTCCACATGTCTACTGGTCTGGCGCGTGATGAAATCAAGGAGGGTGCAGACAGGGGCCTCCCAGTCTACTCGGAGACGTGCCCTCATTATCTCACTTTCACGGCGGAAGCTTACAGGCGTCCGAACGGGAACCGGTACATCATGTCTCCGCCGTTAAGGAGTGATGAAGACAGAGCAAAGCTCTGGCTCGGTCTGGCAAACGGCTTCATTAAGACTGTTGGTAGCGATCATGTGTGCTTTAACTCCCAGCAGAAAAATCAACCGGATTTCAGTAAAGTTCCAAACGGTGTTATTGGGACAGAAGTTATTCTACCGATCCTTTATTCCGCGGGCGTTGGGAAGGGCATTCTTCCACTCACGCGACTAGTTCAAGTGACATCTTATAACCCGTCGAAGCTATTCGGTCTTTACCCCAAGAAAGGTGCGATAGCCGTGGGTAGCGATGCTGATCTCGTAGTGTTGGACCCGAATAAGAGTGTTAGACTTTCAGTCGATAACCTGCACAGCAACATAGATTACTCGATTTATGAGGATGTAACAGTAACGGGTTATCCAGTTTTAACTATCTCACGTGGCGAGGTCGTATCCGAGGACGGACAGTTCACCGGCAAGAAGGGCAAGGGGCAGTTCGTAAAAGGTAAGCAATTTCCGGCGAAAAGGCCCGATTTATGATAACGCTGGGGAAATAACCATGACCCGCGTCAGAATAGAAGGCCTCACAAAAGTCTTCGGAAAGACCCTAGCTGTCGACAACCTAAGCCTAGAAGTCAGGGACAAGGAATTCGTCAGCCTCCTAGGACCCTCGGGTTGCGGTAAGACAACTACTCTCAACTGCATTTCCGGGCTAGAAACGCCTACCAAGGGCGACATTTACTTCGACGACCAGCGCATCAATGATATGCCACCGAAAGATCGGGGCATAGGTTTGGTCTTTCAGAGCTATGCCATCTTTGGGTATATGACAGTCTTCGAGAATCTTGCTTTCGGCCTCAGAATTAGACGTGTTCCCGAAGATGAAATAAAGCACGAGGTTGAGCAGATGGCAGAATTTCTTGGTATCAGAGAAGTGCTACAAGAGAAGGCTGGCAAGCAATCTCTCACTAACTTGCAGAAAACCGCCATAGGTCGGACGCTTCTGATCAAGCCAAAAGTTCTGTTGCTCGATGAGCCTCTTAGCAACTTAGATGCTGACGCTCGTGACGTCATGAGGGCTGAATTGAAGAGATTGCAGAGGGATGTTGAGCAGACTACGATTTTCGTCACTCACGATCAGCTAGAGGCTATCGCTCTCTCTGACAAAGTCGCTATCATGAACTTGGGCAGACTGCAACAATATGACACTCCTGATGTTGTCTACAACCATCCTAAGAACCAATTTGTAGCAAACTTCGTTGGAAGTCCTTCCATGAACATTATTGACTGCAGCCTGAAACTTGACAATGAACAAGCTGTTCTAGTGCATCCAAGCTTCACGCTAGATGTTACCAACATGAGACATCATCTCGAAAAAATCACTACTGGGTCAGAAGTTGTTGTTGGCATCCGTCCGGAATACCTAACAGTTACAAAGCAGCCTTCCAAACTGAGTGTTGCGGCTACAGTATACGTCACTGAACCGCTGGGTCATGAGAACATTGTGTACCTTCAGCTCGATGGAATTTTACTCCGCGCGGTCACACCGGCAGCTGTCAACTTCAACATCAATGAGAAGGTGGGTGTAGAGTTCCACAAAGACAAGATCCATATCTTCGATCGGAAAGATGGCGAAGCAATAGTATAGGTGAGAAGAAGCAACCTTGGCGAGTATTAGGCTCGTAAACATTGCAAAGCGATACGGATCTAAGACCGCTCTGGATAACATAGCTTTCGAAGTAAGAGACAAAGAGTTCTTCGTCATTGCAGGACCTCCCGGCGCAGGTGCTACTACCACATTGAGGATCATTGCTGGCCTAGAGCGACCTGACGCTGGTGAAGTCTACATCGGTGATCAACTGGTGAACGATGTCGAGCCCAAGGATAGGGATGTATCGATGGTATTTGAGAATCTTGCTCTCTACCCGAATAAGAACGGTTATGATAACATAGCATTTCCTCTGCGTCAACGCAAGGTTCCAGTGGAGGAGATCCGAAGCAGAGTCATTGAAGTTGCCCGTATGTTAAAAATCGAGAACTTGCTCGACCGATATCCTCGCACGTACAGTGGAGGGGAACTCCAGAGAGTGGCCGTAGCACGAGCAATAGTGAGGAGGCCGAAAGTCTACCTACTAGACCAACCTCTTGCGAACTTGGACGCACTGATTAGAGCCAACATGAGGGCCGAGCTGAAGCGACTTGTCCGTGAGATCGGCCAAACAATCATCTATACGACTCATGACCAAATCGAGGCCGTTTCAATGGGTGATAGAATAGCAGTGATAAATGCAGGCCGTATAAGGCAACTTGATACATCTGATGGAGTTTACGGAAGGCCGAAAGACAAGTTTGTTGCTAGCTTCATCGGCAGCCCAAGAATGAACCTCATCGGTTGCACCTATGAAGTTAAAGATGACAGAGCCTTGCTCAACTCAGATAGCTTCAGTCTTGATGTTACATCGTTAAAGGATCACATTGGAAGGAACGCTAAAGATTCCGAGCTGATCCTTGGGATTCGACCAGAAGACATCCGTACAGAATTAACTCAAAAATCCATGGAAGCATTTCAGGCCACGGTTTATGTGGCAGAGCCCATGGGCTCCAGAACTTTAATTTCGGCTCAACTCGGAAAGGAGAAAGATGTGATTAGGACGATGGTCCCGGGCGGGACAACCGTGAAGCCAGGTGATAAGGTGTGGTTGGAGTTTGATAGAAATAAGATCCACATCTTCGACAAGAAAACTGAAGAAGCGATCGTATAGTCAATCAGATTCCCTTCTACCTCCAGAATGAAATTCCTTAGCTAAAGTTATGAGACACTTGGGGCCTAGTCTAATTCGTCGTGGGTAAAGATCGCGATTAAGAATGCATGTTCCTTCAGCCTTACACGAGACGCTTTAACGCCATTTGGTCGTGATGGAGATTGGTCAAATCTATCCTGATGCCGACACATGATGAGCGGACGAAAACAGCTACAGTATTGCAATGGATGAAAAAAGAAGGAGAAAAGTTCGAGAAAGGAGAGGTGCTTTTCGTAGCGCAAACGCCAAAGACGGCCCTGGAAGTCGAGGCTCCCGAACGAGGTATTATCCTAAGGATATACGCGAAGGAAGGAACATCTGTAACCGCTGGCGAAACAGTGGCTCTTTACGCTGCAGAAGGCGAAAAGATTCCTCCGGACCTAGCCAAACCACCTCAGCCTGGGTCCGTCATCATCAGGTTGACGGATGAGAAAGACGCCTTAGTTACTGACGCGAGTGTCAGCATGAATGGCGAGAGGCTTACGCTTACAACTGAAGGTGAATTTACCGTTGCAACGATCCCGCCAGGACATTATAGTATTCATGTTACGGCAGCGGGCTTTTTAGAGAAATTCTTCACAGTTACAGTTCGTGAAGGGGAAAGCTCAAAGGAGAGCATTAA
>JAHFOH010000235.1 GCA_023266955.1 Nitrososphaerota archaeon | reverse complement strand
GATCGTGAAAGTCATTGATACTTCAGCGCTTTTGATGTACGTCTTTCAAGAGGAGGGTTGGGATCAAGTACGTGAGGAGCTAAGGAAGGGCGTCGTCAGCGTTGATTTGCTTCTGAAAGAGGCGCTAAATGCAATTCTCACTAGGTTGAGACGTGGTGATGTTACCATTAAGGAGGCTGAAGCTATGGGTGAATCTCTCAAGGATTTGTGGGGAACGGCGATTGAAATTAGACCTGAGATAGAGTTTGTGGATGATGCGTTCGCGGTTGCAAAGCAGAAAGCTATCTCCCTATACGATGCTCTGTTCATAGCGTTAGCAAAGAGTGAAGGCGTCTCATTGTTGACTCTTGACAGAACGCAGGCGAGAGTGGCAAGGGAGCTAAAAGTTTCATGCAAGCTCGTTCAATAACTTCTGACCACTGATTACCATCGGCTGACCCTCAATCAGACGGTGAAGCTGCGTGTATGTAGGTCGTCGATTCAAATCCCACCAGGCCCTCATTCTAGCTAAGAGTGGAGGCAACTAACGTGAATGCCATTAGGGGCATGGGATCTGATTGAAAAGCGCTAGGTCAGGCTGGGAAAGGTTTCTTTCGCTCAACCATAATGGAATACTTATCGGATTTCTGGTGGTCTTCACGGTGTAGTCTCTGGTCTATGACTGCCTTTAGTGTCAGTAGTTTTTGGATGTACAGGTTGTGTAGGATTTGGAGTTCTCTGAACTCTTTGAGGAATCTGGATCCTTTGCTGGTGATGTAGTACACGCCATTACTCTTGGTGCATTCAAGGAGTCCTGTTTCTGTGAGGAATGAGAGGTATTTTAGTAGTAAATCGTAGCTGAGATTAGCATTCTGCATTATTCTAGTTTTGCCAGCACCATCAACGGCAGCATCTAACATATCGGCAGCTATTTCGATCCTGCTTCTTCTCCTTCGGCTGTTATTTGATTCAGAGGGTATACGTTTGGTAGTTTGTGTGAACGGCTCCATTTCGCCTTCGAACATATTCAGATCCCAGTTACCCTTGCAGATTCGTCCCTTTTCCCCACGGAGAACCATCTACTCTTGAAATACGCAGGAAAGGTGTCAGAGAGATGCTCCGCACGGCATTCGTATCTGTCGGAGAGGGGATAAGGAACCCTTTGGAATGAGCGTTTCCGTCTCGTGAAACGCGGGGAGAAGCTGCAAGTCTAAAGAGAATGCCTACTAACATCTTGCAGGTCTCCGGGGGAAGTGATGTTGCTTATGCAATGAATTCGTGAACGTCTTCGAACTTATGCGAAACCAATATAGAACTTATGAAGCTCTAGTATAGAACTCAGACATGAATTTTCGGTACAGATTAAATAGCCCATTACAAGGATGATGTGAGAAAACGACATTGATACCTAAGGGCAAGCATGAAACTTGGTTCGTGACAAACTACCGAAACAGGCATCCGTTGTGCTACGAAGATTGCAAGTCAAGCACATTCCAGGAAGGGCTATGACGAAGAAACTCCCAGAATGAATAGTTGTTGAATGGCAAAGTAATAGTAAACCCTGGATGCTTGGGGCAGTTACCCACTGAGTGCTTTCGGTCAGTCGATTCGTCACCCAGAATTGATGGATCCTCAAAAATCCGGCGAGATATAATCAATTTTTGAGCAGCTTGTGTCTCCTTAGTCCCGCTATTGAGTGCAAGAACGGCGTTCAGCGTATCGTCCTGGAGGTAGAATTGCATGAAACCCCCTCGCTCCGAGAGCTGCAGAGCTCCCCTACGAACCACTTGATCGTACTCGCTTGTATCTCCGTAAACATGGGTGCCTAAACTAAACATGTATGAGAAGAAGAATGGAAGCTCAGTAAAGGATAGTTGCTCGCCAGCCATATTCGCCCCAGCCAGCCTTCCATGTTTGACCGCTACATCGTAGTGCTCTGTTCGAAGATGCCTCCCAAAGATTGGGCTGTAGAAGCGAGCGACATCTCCGGCAGCAAAGACCCCCTCCACATCGGTCTGAAGATACTCATTCACAACGATGCCCTCCTCGACTCTGAGACCAGCTTCGAGAGCTAGGTCCACATTCGGGCTGATGCCGATGCCCACTGCTACAAAGCTACCGCGCACCATCTCTCCACCGTCAGTCTCCACGCCCAACAGTTGACCATCTTCCTCCACAAAGCTGGATGCTCCAACCCCCGTAAGGACCGTAACGCCCTTCTCCTCAAAATATTTGGTGATCCAACGCCCTGTCTCTTCGTCAATCGCCATGTTCAGAAGGTAAGGACCCAGCTCTATGATGGTTGTCTCCAAACCCTTGGTAGCGAAAGCAGCAGCTACCTCGCAACCGATGAACCCTCCTCCTATCACAACTGCCCTTCGAGCATTCACCATAGCTCTCTTG
>JAHFOH010000234.1 GCA_023266955.1 Nitrososphaerota archaeon | reverse complement strand
TCCGATAGGGCAATAGCCGGGCAGCTAAGCCGTTGTGGATAAGAGCTGAAAGCATCTAAGCTCGAAGCCACTCCCGAGAAGAGACAGCCATCGATCTTAGCTCTCCGCAAGGAGGGCGGATCGACGAGAGTCGCGATAGAAGATCGCGTTGATGGGGTGGAGGTGTACGCTGGAAGCCTTCGGGCGACCAGTTCAGCCTGCCACTCCCAATCGCTCAAGGCGTTGGGAGAATCCCAGCAGAGGCGCAATGACTATGCATGGTGAACTTTTATTTTCATACGATTAGTTAGAGTTTTTACTTTATTCTCACAGCTATTGGTTATACTTTGAGAGCATTATAGCTTAGAGAGAATCTCCTTCTTCTTTCCCTCAAACTCTTCGTTAGTAATAACCCCCGAATTGCGCAAATCTGCAAGTTTCTTCAACTGCTCGAAGGCATCATCCTTGGTCTCTTGTTGCTTTTTCTTAACTTGAGTTATTACCATTTCTTTTCCCACTTCTCTTATTCTATTCATCTGCGCTGTCCATTCTTGTAAAGGTCTCACTTCCTCCTCGAATGGTAACCTCCCTGCTTCTGCTTCTGCTCTCAGGGCCTCTAGGTAGGGTTTTTCTCCGATTCCAGCAGCGAGGAGGTCATTTACTATGCGAATCAATGAAACCTGTGCTTCAACGCGCTTCCGCCCCTCTATTTCCACTTTTGAAATTTTCTTGCGTTCAAGCTCTGCAATGTATTCTGTCGCATCTTCTTGAGACTGCTGAAACCGTTCAGGTGTCATACGGTTAAGCAGGGCCTTTAACTCGACGAATCTAACTTCCTGCCGCGCTATTTCAAGTTCTTGATCATAAGAGGGTTTTGTCTGTTTCTTGACCGAATTAATTAGCTGCTTGAATCCCTGAGGGTCGATAACTCTTGGAATTTCAATAACTGGTTTTGCATTTCTAATCAGAGCGAGCGAACCAACCTTCTGACTAGAATCAGCAAAATGCTCCCCGTAACTTCCGGCCACTGAACCTGTATAAGTATCTACATGAAGAGGCCACAAATCATTGCCAACATCCCTAACCATGACATCATCTACATCTGTAAGCCTAATAGTTTCGGTTTCTAACGTATCCTGAAAGTGAGCCCAAACTCGCAAATTTGTAAGAACAATCTCAACGTTGGACGGGACATAAGGAGTCCACATCTTTCCAGAATAGATGCCTTTCCATAGCTCCACTTCACCTTGTATCAGAGAAGGCGCATATTTCATTCTTCTTTTTTCTATCGGCCTTCTTATTTGGATTAGTTCATTAAAGTGTTCTTTACAATAGATTTTACCTTCTAGTTCGCCCCTGAAATCCGCCCAGCCTAGTTTTTTACCACAGAGTGCACAACTTGCCAAATATCGGATCCTAGCCCTGTATCTTAGATATATATTATGGGTAGATACAAATAACCTTACCGATCAGGATTTCTTTGCTTAATATTCTCTCTGGTTTCCTGCAAGAATCCTGAATCTCTTGAAGAGCTAGTGAAAAGATACTATTTTTGGCATCGCAATAAACATATAGCCGATCCGTGTGTAATCACCCTATCTCAAACCTTAGGTCCGGAGCAGAGGTCTATAAGGGATAAATAACGATCAGAAGTCTGTAACAGTAACATGGTCTGTAAATTAGTACGAAATGTACCTACCATAGACAGGATTGTGTTAATATGAAAGTGGCTACTTTGAAAGAGGGGACGTCTACAAGCACCGAGTCGCAAAATATCATAGGGGTAATCGTTGTCGAACAAAGTAGCCAAGAAAAGTTTCAGCGTGTAAGTATCAAGGTGGAGTAAATATGTCGTTACCAAGCTTTTTGGATTTTGAAGTGGTCAAAGAACCTTGGAATAGATATGAGCTTGCCGAGGGTTCAATCTTAAAGACTAGACTGGTCCTAACGAAGGTAACAAAGGACGAACAGGATACGCGAGTGAATGCTTATAGTTTCGATTTTCAAAATATTGCAGTAGTTCTCACCGGTGAGCGTGGCCAGCCAAGTTCCAAGAGCTTTTCTCAAGAAGAGATACGGGCAGCTACGGCAAAAGAGATCCAGCATCAAACTATCTCAGAAGAACCGAATGAATACTCTGTTAATGATGGAGCACACATTAGGATAAAGTCGTCAGTTTACCGTGTGACGAAAACTTCACTCTTCGACAAAAGTGGGAAGCCTATCTACTGGATCGATTTTAATCAGATTCCACAAATAAAACGTCCACCGGTTGGTGAAACCCTTCCGAGTCCAGTTCCTCGGACTGTAGAGGTTCAGAACGACTAAGTGTACTGGGATCATCTCTCTATTCTGCTAACGATGCTGCAGAAGCTGATCGACTGGGTTTTCATAGTATATGGCTA